>CACZRA010000308.1 GCA_902783395.1 uncultured Lachnospiraceae bacterium | reverse complement strand
GGTGAGGATTAGGATAATGACAAGGGGGAGAACAAACTCGACAGCGTAAAGATCGGAGACTTGATTATGAGCCGTATATTAAATATCTTAATAATATCAATGCTGTGTGTTCTGGTGCTGCTGGCTGTGATCCTCATCGTATGGGCATTGCTGAGCTCGGGAAAGATCCGGACATATTCGGAACCAAACAGCCTGTCAGAAAAGTATGTAATGGATATTAACGGAGCTCCGAACGGCTTTTTTATCAACAGTAAAAATACAGACAACCCTGTCCTGCTGTTTGTATCGAGCGGTCCCGGTACAGATGATTATGTGTTTACCGACAGATACAAGGACATGCAGCTGGAGAATGAGTTTACCGTTGTTTACTGGGATTACCGGTATATGGGGATCGCTTATGACCGGGACGCTGATACCGGCGGGATCACCCTTGAGAATCTTCTTAACGATACATATACCGTTACCGAATATCTGAAAGAACGGTTTAATAAAGAAAAAATCTATATCATGGGGTTTTCAGGAGGTACACATCTCGCCTTACGGGAAGCCGAAAGGCACCCCGAAAACTACACAGCTTATATCGGGATGGCTCAATGCGTTACCGATTCAACAGATAATGATACCCTTATCTACAACTTCATGAAGGATGTTTTCACCGGACGCGGTCAGGACGGTAAGCTGAAAAAGCTTGAGGCATCTGTTGATCACCTTGAAGACGGCAGAGTCAGATGCAAGGACTGGTATGAGTATGTCTATCTGCTTCATGATGCCGGAGGCGGAACGATCCGAAACAAGAGTGAATTCGCGGGGATAGCATGGCCGATCCTTACCTGCCGGTGTTATACTGCTTCCGAAAAGCTTGGTTATATTCCTGCTATGAAGATGTACCGCAAGGCTCCCCTGTCAAAAGAACTTGATAATTTTGATTACAGAAGTTCGATCACACATCTGGATGTCCCTGCGTATTTTATAAGCGGTGAGTATGATTATAACTGCCCGTGGGAACTGGTACAGGAATACTGCGATGCGCTGGATGCTCCTGACAAGGCATTCTATATAATAAAAGACAGCGCCCACAGCCCTTTATGGGAGAACGCAAAAGACTGCATGGATATAATGAAGCAGATCAGGGATATGACTGAAAATGGCAGATAGTTATCATCAAGATTCATGGACATATTTATGAAGGAGAGCAGCGGGAGGATCGGAGGAAGGACATGACAATAGAAGAGATAAGGGCTGAACTGTTCGCAAAACAGGATCTGAAATACAGGGATATGCAGGCAAAAATAATACCGACTTTGCCTGTGGATGTTTTTATCGGCGTAAGGACCCCTGAGCTTCGCAAATTTGCAAAACAGCAGGGGAAAACGGAGGAAATCCGGATATTTCTGGATGACCTTCCGCATAAGTACTTTGATGAAAACCAGCTGCATGCCTTTATTATTTCTGAAATAAAGGACTATGGAAGATGCATTGACGAAGTGAACCGGTTTCTCCCCTGTGTGGACAACTGGGCAACCTGTGACCAGATGTCCCCGAAAGTTTTTAAGAAGCATAAAGGGGAGCTCATTGAAGAAATAAAGAAATGGATCCGGTCGGACAGGACCTATACTGTCAGGTTCGGAACCGGGATGCTGATGGAGAACTTTCTGGACGAGGACTTTGATAGGGTATATCCGGACATGGTGGCGGGGATAAGATCGGACGAATATTATATCAATATGATGACTGCCTGGTATTTCGCGACTGCGCTGGCTAAGCGGTATGACGAGATATTACCGTATATAGAAGGGCATCGTCTTGATACATGGACGCATAATAAAGCCATTCAGAAATCTGTCGAAAGCTACAGGATAACACCGGAGCAGAAGGAGTACCTGAAGAGCCTGAAGATAAAGCAGAAGAAAGATTAACGGATACGATATCATTCTGCTTATGATATATTATTCCGTGGTTATTCAATTCCTTACTTTACAACAATAAATTTATTGAAAGGGGTGCTGCGAAAAATGAGCGGAGAAGTCTGTATCAATACAGTGCAGAACGTATCAGAATCAGTGTCAATCCGGTCATTTATATGAAATATGATATCGTTAACAGCTGGCAGGATTGACATTCCGGTGCATATTACACAGGGGGGCAGGGGATGATAAGTGGATTGCATCATATTTCCATGAAATGCAAAACGGAGAAAGAATTTGAAAGGGTAAAGGAGTTTTATATCAGCCTGCTTGGATTTAAGCAGGTAAGAGAGTGGCCGGAAGGCATGATGATAGATTACGGAAACGGCATGCTCGAAGTCTTCAGAAATGGAGAGGGCATTAAGGATATTGGAGCGATCCGGCATATAGCCTTTGCTACGGATGATGTTGATGAAATTGTCCGAAAAGTTAAGGGGGCCGGTTACGAGGTTTTTATTGAGCCAAAAGATATAGTAATAGACTCGGATCCTGTGTATCCCGCAAGAATGTCGTTCTGTTTCGGCCCTCTTGGCGAGGAAATTGAATTTTTTCAGGAGGTAGAGGAGATAAATCAATGAATACGAATTATAAGGTTATTGACAAGGAAAAGTATTACAGGAGAGGAGTGTTCCGCCATTTTACTGAGGACTGCAAGTGCTCCACTTCTATGACCGCGAGAATAGATGTTACGGATCTTGCAGCGTATTCCCGGCAGACAGGTACCAAGTTTTACATCAATTTCCTGTATGTGCTTTCAAAAGTGCTGAACTCAAGGGATGATTACAGGATGGGGTATCTGTGGCAGTCGGAGGAGCTTATCTGCTATGACAGCATCAATCCGATACAGTATGTCTTTC
>CACZRA010000307.1 GCA_902783395.1 uncultured Lachnospiraceae bacterium | reverse complement strand
TGGCAGCGGGCATATAATGAGATAAACGAATTTGAGAAGGAGCTGGATGACTGGGGTGCGGTGATAGTGAAGTTCTGGGTACATATAGACAAGGAGACCCAGCTGTCGCGCTTTACCTACAGACAGAACACTCCCGAGAAGCAGTGGAAGATAACCGATGAGGACTGGCGCAACCGCGAGAAATGGTCTATGTACGAGGAAGCCGTGAATGAGATGATACAGAAGACAAGCACGGAATTCGCTCCCTGGCACATACTGGAGTCAAACGACAAGCACTACGCAAGGCTCAAGGCCCTGAGGACAGTCATAGAAGAGATCGAAAAAAAGCTCGGGAAGAAGTGATGATCATATTGACCGGGGTCAGGTCTTCTTTCTTCTGAAAAGAAGGCCGAAGGTCCCCGGTCCGGAATTAACGGCTATCGTCGGAGATGCCTTCTGCAGATATACGTGTTCAAACTGTGCTTTCTTTGCAACGAGCTCCCTGATCTGATCAAGATCACTCTGCGAAAGCCCTACATAGGTTATGAAGAGCTCGCTTTTATCTATGTCCGTGACGGATCTCAGCGTCGAGTTTATGTATTTGTTCCATGCCCTTTTTCTGGATCCGAAATAGAATTTCCGCAGAGTCATCCTTCCGTTTCTCATCTCGATAACAGGATGCAGCATCATTGATTTTCCGATCCTCGCAACACTTGTGGTGACATGCCTGTTTCTTGCCAGATAATCCAGATTGTCCGAAATGAAGCTCGTATGTATGGTTTTTCTTATTTCCGTGAGCTTTTCCGTTATCTCTTCCACGGACATACCGTCCGAGGCGAGACGGCATGCCGAAAGCGCCAGTATGCCCTGTCCGCTGGAAAGATGGCACGAATCGAAAACCGTGACATTGTTGAAGGCAGCGGCACCGTCGGTCACCCGGTCAAAGCCGCTGTGATGCACCTTTGACGAGAGCGTGATGTGTATCACGTTATGCGCGTAGCTTAGAGCATCCGCGAAAAAGACTTCATGCTCCTTTACGGAAGGCGCGTGGGTCATGACCGCCTTTTCATCCTTCATGTAATCCAGGAGACCGTCCGAATCGATCTCTTCACCATCCGAGAATATACCTTCATTTGTCTCGACCTTATGGGGGATGATCTTTATCCCGTACTGGTCGATGAGGGATTCCGGTATGTCCGCAAGGCTTTCGGTCGTTATCATGATGGATTTCTTGCTTCCTTTTGCGTCGATCCAGGACTTGCTCTTTTCCACGATGTTATCGCTGCTTCCCGTCATGCGGACAAGCTCCTGGGGAAGAAGCCTGACCAGCTCGCTTTCGAGCTCTGCGGTATTTACGGGCTTTACGATATACCCGTCAAAGCCCTCGTCCGCATAGAGCTTTTTCATTTCGCTGCCGGCATTTGCGGTTAGAGCGATGAATGCGGAGGATTTGCAAAGTCCGCCGGTCTGGTTCTTTATCCTGTGAAAGCACTCGATACCGTCCATTTCGGGCATGAGATGATCCATGAGGATCAAGTCATAAGACTGCGCCAGAGTCCTGTCAAGAGCCGCTGCGCCGCTGTCGGCGGTATCGAGCATTACCTTCGTATCCCTGAGAAGCTTTTGCATCACGAGGAGATTGGACCTGCTGTCATCGACTACGAGAACCCTGGCTTCCGGTGCTTCAAAAATGCTCCTGTATTTTCCGGAAAGGTTTGTCTTCTGCTTTTCCTCAAGATTGACATTGCCGATCCTGGTGGGATCCGTAACGGTCTGCGGGATCTCTATCACGAATGTAGAGCCCTGGGTATATATGCTGTTTACGCTGACCTTCCCTCCCATGAGCTCCGTAAGCTCCTTAACGATCGAAAGGCCGAGGCCTGTCCCTTCTATGAGACGGTTCTTCTCTTCATCCACACGCTTGAATGCCGTGAAAAGATAAGGGAGACTTTCCTTTCTGATACCCATTCCGGTATCGGTCACGGAATAGATGATATCAGCCACATTGTCCGTTATGCCGCTGCACTGTACCGAAAGAGTAACGGAGCCTTTACCTGTATATTTAATGGCATTGTTCAGGACATTTATAAGTATCTGCCTGAGCCTTACGTCGTCCGCGTACAGTCCTGAGGGTATATCGGGGGACAGCTGTACATAAAAATCCAGGCCCTTTTCACGGGAGCGGGGCCAGAGCATGGCGGCTATCTCGGAAAGCATATCAACGGGATTGTATGATGCCGGGGTAAGCTTCATCTGTCCGGAGCTGAGCCTGGACATATCGAGTATATCGTTGATCAGATGGAGGAGCATATTACTTGCTGAGCGGATGTTTTCCGCATCCTCCGCAACCTCGTCGCTGACCTTCTCCCTGAGGATCATCTCGTTAAAGCCTATGATGGTATTTATCGGTGTCCTTATCTCATGGCTCATACTGGAGAAAAATCTGTTCTGGGCATTGTTCAGATCACGTATCTCTTTCTGCTGTTCCTCAAAGGTTATGGAATTGTCCCAGATCGTAAACTGAAGAAAATAAATGAGCAGCCCGGAAACCAGTCTGATGCCGAGGATCGCTGCCAGTACGACCGGCAGCGGTGAAGGCGCGGGAACATGGTGCTGCAGATTGCTGTATACGATGAGCATCACGACATCAGCGGTAACCTCGACGAGGAGGTACACAACGGGATGCATATAACTGCAGAAAGGGATCGTCATTGATACCGCGATGTACAGGCTGGGGTTGACGAAACCGAGCGAGAAAGCGTTAAGGGACGTGGCAAGGATAGCCCACAAAAGTACATATGCCGATGTGAAGGGCATTATCCATATCAGCGCTCTGGACCGCCGGTCCAGATCCCTCCTTACGAATGAAAACAGCAAAAGAGCTCCTGCCATTATCGCAACAAGTGAAAAATAGACCCATCTGTATTCCACGATATACTCAGCAGCCGAATGTGCCGGCGTAAAGCTTGCTATCCCCGCGGTAATCCCGAGCAGCGCGGAAAGAGTCGCGACAATGCACATCTTGTTGAGAGTAGATGCGTATATGGATCTGTTTATCCGGTCATCATGGGAGAACTCTCCTTTTCTGTGAAAAAGGAATTTCATAAAATCCCTGAATGACATACTCATATGCCGTCTCCTTCCGAAAGGCCGCCTGAAGGGGCAAACTCAAGTATTTCTTCCTCTTCCCCGGTATCATCTAAGGTGCGCTCTTCGTCCTGTATCACGGACAGAACCCGGTTGTACACAGTCATCATGGCTTCGTGATTGTCATCGATAAATGCGCGGTCATCAGATTTGGCAGCCGTTTCAAGACTCCTCGCAAGCTCGGAAAGCTCCATGGCGCCTATCATCGCGGATGTGCTCTTTATGGAATGAACCTGTATCGCGTATCCTCCGAGATCTCCTGAAGAAAGAGCCTTTTCCATGTTCCGCTTCTTGTCCGCCGATTCCTCTGCATACTGTAAAAGGATCGATTCATAAAATTCCGCGTCATTCTCGCAGTGGTGCAGCCCTGTTGCCGTATCGATGCCTATCGAGGAAAGCCTGTCCGTCAGTGTCCCCTTCTCCTGCTGCTCCTCCGGTCTTTCGGAGGATGCGTTTGAGATCACAACAAGGGCTGAAGGCAGTAC
>CACZRA010000306.1 GCA_902783395.1 uncultured Lachnospiraceae bacterium | reverse complement strand
TTTCATCAAATAATAATTGGACTTTTGACGTTTGTATCATGTTATATTATGGTGTTGAAATAAAAGATTTTTGAAATAGGAAATGGAGAGAAAAACATGAAAAAATTGATATCCCTGACATTGGTGCTGGTCATGATCGTAAGCCTTGCGGCCTGTGGAAATACGGCTTCCGGCGAGAAATCTGATCCTACGGCTGCACCGCAGACCACTGCCACAGAAGCTCCGGCAGAAACAGAAACTCAGGCGGAATCCGGACCGGCCTTTACAGAAAAGTCTATACCTGTCATACGGGACAGTCTGGACAGTACGGAAACCGCAGCGGTCCGTTACTATGAGGATCTGCCCAGCGTGCCCTACATGAGCGTTACGGATTTCTACAACAGGTTCTATCTGGTGAATACAGAACTTGACGAGGGTATGACATTCAAGCGGGAAGACAATAAGTATACAGTCACGAATTTCTGTGACGATACTGCCGTGTTCGATATTGATGCAGATACTATCGTGATCGATAACATGGAACGGTTTATCAAGCTTGCCACCGATCTCCAGTCAAATGACGTTGTCGGTATGGATCCTGATTATCCCTATGCGATGATCACTCATAAAACGGATCCGGAGAAGGCAACGCCGAAAACCCTTGAAGCGGCAGACTATGACATCGACTTAAGGGGCGACGATACCGGTGTTTACGTACCACTGCCAACCATTGCCGATATTTTTGCTTCGGCGAGCGGTTACTATGTTGTGTATGCAGGGGAAAAGATCTATGTCAGGGATTTCGTAGGACTTTATCTGGATTCTGTCATGGAAGAGGATCCGGAATACTTTACAGCCATAAAATCGGACCGGACAGAGGACATGGCGCAATATACTTATGATGAGCTTTGCTTCAACATGGATCTCTGGTACGGCAAGCCCGGACAGGAGTACATCCACGAAGATCTTATGAACGGAAAGCTCGACGATGTCCTTACGGAAAAGTATCCGCAGGTCAAGGAAAAGCTGTTGGCGAAGGATTTTGAGACCTTTTATTCCGGCCTGATCCATTTGTTCGACGGTCTTTTGTTTGACGGCGGCCATACCGGCATGGCTTGCAACGCACTGATGGACGACGAGTTCGAACTGTCCACCCAGTTCTTCAAAGATGTAAGGGCAACGGACTACGGAGTCACGTACAATCGTTACGCAGAGAGAGTAGGGCACGGGGCGTTGCGGGAGGAAGCCCGGGAATCCTTCTATAATGGAGATTATTATGTGGAAAAAGGAGACACCGCTATCATCTGCTTTAACAAGTTCGTAGTGGACAATAATGCCTGGAGAGAATTCCTTGCAGGTAAAAGTGAAAGACCTTTGATCGTGGAAGACGATGAGACCGGCGGAGAGACTTATGATACCGTCGGCGTTATCCTTGCAGGTCTTGAGCGTGCAAAGAAGAATCCCAACATCAAAAACATTATCATCGACAACTCCTGCAACGGCGGAGGCAATGACATTTCCATGCTGGCTGTTGAATGGCTTATGACCGGCAGAGGGTATATCCGGGACTGGAATGAGATTACAGGTCAGTATAATACCAAGGAAGAGGTATTTGACTTTAATCATGACGGGAAAATCGATGACAGCGACATAAGCCCCTACACCGATTATAACTATGGCGTTCTTACCAGTGAAGGGTCCTTCTCCTGCGGCAATGCCTTTCCCTTTTTCATGCATGAGCACGATGCCATGATCCTGGGAGAGAAGAGCAGCGGTGGTGCCTGCGGCGTCCGTCTTTCGAGCGCCGGCGGCATTGAGGTACAGAACTCTGCAGCTTCAAGCTGTACTGTTACAGAGGATGGTGAGACGGTGGATAACGGCTGCCCGGTGGATGTCGAGCTGACTTCCGACGGTGAGAATCCCTATGAAAAATTCTACGATCTGAGTATTCTCAGCGAACAGATGAACAAATTCTTTAACGAAGTTCAGAAGGATGCGGCTTGAACATAGATCATTGATTCCTGCGCGAAATTTCTGTTTCCCGCGCAGGAAATCATGACTTCCTGCAAGGGAAGCAGGATTTTGGATCCTAAGCCTTAAAGCTTTGGAATGTGTAATATTGGAGGAGGTATAGATCATGTGGAAAATGGATCCTTTGATTCAGTTCTCTCCGGTATCAGCACTGTCCCCGGTGACGGAAAGCTTCATATATGGTTCGCCCATCAGAAGGTGTTTATATCCCGCGCCCGTCTCGTTTTCAGGGCATAAGAGCTCTGCCTTCACATTTGACTGGAATACCATAACGATATCGCTTCCTCCGAACAGGAAGTACCCCATGGGATCGCCTTTCTGAACCTTGGCTCCTGTCACAACGGTGTCTTCCCAGTTGCAGGAGCAGATCTGCGACATCCCGATCGGCAGGACGGCCACCAAACCATGCTCCGGTGTTTCGATGATCACGCAGTCACGGGTTTCAATCATCTGCCATCCTGGAACAGCATCCTCCAGCACGTACCTTTTATGCTCCGGATCCCAGACGGTAATCCCGCCTGCCGCATTTGTACCCTTGATCTTACGCACTTCCTTTATCGTACCGCTTACGGGGAAATGATAGCGGTGATAATCATTTACATCCAGAAATGTATGCGTCAGTGTTCCGCCCTTAAAAGAATCTGCGTATTCGGAATCAGGACCGATCAGCTGCCGGACCGATGTGAAGTTGGCGGATTTTATATTCACGCCCTCCTTCTGAACCAGGTCTCCGTTCTCATCAATATCCCAAACGCCCTGGGGGCAGGAATCTGCAGGGGCGACCACATCGCTGTCTGCGACCGGCCTTACGGACGGATCGGAAAGCTTCCGTGAAAACCAGTCATTGAAGGTTGTCCATACATTGGAGTCCTCATACCAGCCATACTGCATGTTCATGCTGGGATCATTCTTTACCGTCTCATAATACTCATCATTCCAGCTTTCCGGCGTTGAAAGGAAGGCGCCCCATTCGTCAGAATACTCGCGGAGCCATTCGGCGATGGGCTCATGGTATTGGAGAGTCGGATAATAATAGCCTTTTCCTTCCAGCTCCTCAAGCGGCTGATCGAAGAGAAACCAGATATAATCCACGCTCTGATCGATATGGTCATAAAGGGCGGGATAATCGACATCAGTCAGCACATTCCACGGCATACAGGTTACCGCCCAATCCAGAAAATCATAAAGCTCCTCGACGCTGGTCACCGGATTATAGTTAATGTCACCGTTTGTCTCATGTGCCTTTTCAATGGATTTTTCCATCAAAGCCATCAGCTGCGGATCCTCCTCCAGATACTTTTTCAGGGAAAGCGCACATTCGCTGTGTTCCTTCTGCTCCTCTGCGGTGCTCCCGTCCGTTTGAGCCCTGGAAAAAGTCTCCGGAAGCCGGCTGATCTCCTCAGGAAGATTCACATCGCAGCCGCTAAGGCAAAGCAGCATAAACATACTTATAAGACATACACTGTATTTTTTTATTCCCTTGAAATTCATATCTTTCTCCTTACCGTTTACATTCCTGCCTTCCGGAGGTTATTAAGTTCAGTTTCCATTGCAGGTGTGGGATCCATTATGGCTTCTGTATTATACAGGATATACCCTTTATACCCAAGCTTTACGGCTTTCTGCTGCTGACGCATCAGATTATCCGTGTATCTCGCCCATCCCGGGTCGGACTTCGATTGAGAACCTGCCCAGTAAAGCGCCATACCGACATACATGGGAATCCCGGCTTTGTTCAGGGATTTCCAGGCTGACAGACGGTCACTTGACATCGTTACCGTCCCACTCTTGCCGTAATAATCCGTCCAGTATATCTGCGGCGCGATGTAGTCCAGGTATCCGGGGGAGGACAGCCATGTTTTAACATCCGCTCCCGCTGCGAGGCAGTTATCTATGTTCCCCTGAGGGGCTATACCGAATTTTTTGCCCTGTTCCGAACACAGGCCGTGCACCCTGCTCACCATACTGTTTATCGCGGAAGCTCCTATGGGAGGAAAATAATCATCAAAATGTATCCCGTCTACGTCATATCCGTTAAGGATCTCATTTACGCCCGCAGCTATATTTGCCTCGGTGGCAAGTGATGCATCGCCGCAGTAACTGCCGTTCCGGTAACCATACGGATTGATCCACGCGTGGATTTCAAGGCCGTTTTTATGTGCTATGGATACCATATCCGACAACGGGTCGAATCCCGGATCCTTGCCGTCCAGCATCTGCTTGCTCCATGGGTATACCGTTGACGGATAAATGGCGTCATTATGACTCCTTACATGCACGAAAATGGTGTTCAAACCTTTTCCCGCCGCTTTTTTGCATATGGAATCAAATGCATTGTCGTAATTATTTTTGTTCTTCCCCTTGAGATATTTTTGCTGGTCGATGAAGGATAACCATACGCCCCTCATCTCCGTTGTTTCCTGTGAGCTGGTCTTTTTTGATGTCTTATGAGATGTTGCGGCAAAACAGTACACAGGCGCGTTTATCATTAACGACAGTATCAGTGCCGGCAGCGTGATATATTTAATAAGCTTTTTCATCGATATGGTCCTTTCGGTTGCCGGGGGGCGGAAGCTGCGTCCCTGTCTAAAGTACCTTCATCTGCATTACCACAGCAAGGATACGAAATATTATAATCCCCTGAATATCCTTTGTCACTCATAAATCCTCCGATCCCGGGACACCCGGCGCTGAATTGAAAAAGTGAATTCCGTGTGCAGGATTAAATTCCAGCACGGTGTACGAACCTTGAAAAATTGAAAAGTTTAGATGCAGATTTCTGCGATTGCTGATAGAATTTAAGGTGAGTTTTCCCGAAATACCGATTTTAGACGCATCTCAAACAGACCTCTGGAAAAAGGGTGTGAAGGACTTAATTCCACAGGCAACAAGGTAAAACTATGAAATTAGAGACTGCCGGAATGGTGTTCGGAAAACTATCTTATTTCAGCAACAGCTCCGGACTCAATGTGACATTGTCGGGTGCCACATACCGGAGCTGCAGCATGAAACGGACTATCCTTGCTCCATATTTATCAATGGCCAGCTTATACGGCGTCTGCCCATTAAGATTTGCCCTTGGAGTGGAGTTGATGTGATCGACTGCTTTACGGACATCCCACTGCGTTAGATCAGTAAAAACGGTACCCTTGGGGAGAATCATTCTCAGCATAGTGTGAACTTCCTCTATGCCGCCCTTTTGTCCGCTGCGCATAGGATCGCAGTAATAAATACTACAGCGTTGAATGCCGGTGACCCCGGTTTCGAGCATCACGGGATCCCCGAATTCACTGCCTCTGTCGGTAAGGCAGATCTCAAACACCTGAAGGAAATCTTCAGTGCTTAGAGAACGCTCCATATGGTCAAAAGCGGCCCTTACAGCACGCATCGTGCATCTGGGCAGGAGCCGTGCTACTAACAGCTCTGTTTCAGGGTTGTAGAGCGTGAGGATGCACTTTGAAGAGCCTCGGGCAGACAGGACGGTATCCATCTCCATGAAATCATCTGGAGCAAGATCCTTGAAATCCTGATAGGTGCGACCGATGAACACCTCTCTGTCGCGGATTCCTTTGCGGGTATGCTTTCTCGGTTTGAACTTTGTCTTTCGCTTTAAGTCAATGTTGCGTGAAAGCAGAACACCCTGATCGATATAGTTGTACAGGGTCTTTACGCTGATATCGAGCTCTGGGTGGTTTGTTATGATCTGATACGGCGACTGGCCCTGCTTTATGAGCGG
>CACZRA010000305.1 GCA_902783395.1 uncultured Lachnospiraceae bacterium | reverse complement strand
GAGACCTCTGACAGCATGGTCGTGACCCTTGAGGATACCGTCATAGCCCATGATCTGGCAGATGCACTTGAGAAATATCTTACAGGTATCTTTACCGAGAAGGCGAATATCTCATGTACCGTAAAGATAAACTATGAGAAGGCCGGAGTATCTCCCGAAAGGCTTGAGGCAGAAAAGAGGATCCAAAAGGAGATAGCGGCGATATCAAACAGGGCGGCTACGGCTAAGGCATCCGTAAAGGAAGAGAAGAAGAGCTCTCCCGTAAAGACCTACGGCAAACGTAAAGAGCGTTCGTTTGCAGGTCCGGCTGCAAAAAGCACCGGGAATCCCGACGATCCGGCTGTCATCTACAAAAGAGACGTGCCGGAGCAGGCTGTTCCGATAGCGGATATAGATACGGAGTCCGGTGAGGTAACTATAAGAGGAGAGGTCATAAGCTATGAGGACAAAGAGGTAAAAAACGGAACCCTCCTCATGATGAAATTTGATATCACGGATTATACCGATACCATCGGGGTACGGCTCTTTCCGCCT
The DNA here is from genome assembly GCA_902783395.1 of uncultured Lachnospiraceae bacterium. Taxonomy (GTDB): domain Bacteria; phylum Bacillota; class Clostridia; order Lachnospirales; family Lachnospiraceae; genus NK4A144. Next base: position 2,290 of record CACZRA010000305.1, on the reverse strand, counting down.
GTAGAGCAGGGGAACAGGCTTAAGGAGGATATAGCCGTAGGTAAGTTCCTGAAGCTTAAGGGCGTCGTATCTCTGGGAAAGTTCGAGCGCGAACCGGCTCTCGGCATGGTTTCCGGGATAAGGAAGATCGATGATTTCAGGGAAAAGCGTGAGGATAACGCGGTAAGGAAACGCGTGGAGCTGCACTGCCATACCAAGATGAGCAATATGGATGCGGTGGATGATGTGAAGGATGTGCTGAAGACCGCCGAAAGGTGGGGGTGGAATGCGCTGGCCATCACGGATCATGGTTCGGTCCAGGCTTTTCCGACTGCAAATCACGTTGAATTCAAGAATAATAAAGACTTCAAGATAATATACGGAATGGAAGCCTATATGGTCGATGACATGAAGACCGCCGTGGATGTTTCGGGAGATCCCGATCTGACTGTTCCGCATCTTCTGGATGACACCTACTGCGTATTCGATATAGAGACAACGGGCTTTTCACCTGTTCACAACCGTATAATCGAGATCGGAGCTGTCATTATCCAGGACGGTAAGATCGTAGACAGCTTTGATGAGTTCGTTAATCCCGAATGCCCCATTCCCTACAGGATCACAAAGCTGACGACGATCACCGACAACATGGTGAAGGATGCAGACACCATAGACAAGGTTCTGCCGAGGTTCCTGGAATTCTCCCGTGGTGCCGCCATGGTAGGACATAACGTTACGTTCGATATCTCATTTATTGCGGAGAACGCTAAGAGACTGGGGATTCCCTTTGACAGGGTATATGCCGATACGCTGATGCTATCGAGGAGCATGCTCCCAAGGCTCGGACGTTTCACCCTTGACCGTGTGGCGAAGGAGCTCGGCGTAGTGCTGACACAGCATCACAGAGCCGTGGATGACGCTACCGCTACAGGGGGAATATGGGTCAAGCTCTGCGGGATGATGAAGGATATGGGTATTGAGGAGCTTATGGAAGTAAAGGACAGGCTTTCTCTTTCGGATGAGGTAATGCAGCATCTCATGCCCTTTCACGTGACTCTCCTTGCAAAGAATGAAACCGGAAGGGTGAATCTGTACAGGCTGGTGTCCCTTTCACATGTGAGATACTTCGGAGGAACATATGAGAAGGTTCCGCGTATTCCGAAGAGCGAGCTCATTGCGCACAGGGAAGGGCTTATCCTCGGAAGTGCCTGCGAAAGGGGAGAGCTTTACAGAGCGCTGATAGAAGACAGGCCTGAGCAGGAGATCGCAAATATCGTAAGCTTTTATGATTATCTTGAGATACAGCCGGCAGTAAATTATCTTTCTCTTATCGAAAGGGACAATGATATCGGCTCGAAGGAAGACATAGAGGAGATAAACCGCAGGATAGTCGAGCTGGGCGAACAATGGGAAAAGCCGGTATGCGCTACGGGAGACGTGCATTTCATAGATCCGTCTGACGAGGTGTACCGCAGGATAATAAAGCACAAGCCGGATGACAGGAAGACGGAGGACTCCCCTCCTCTCTATCTGAGGACAACTGATGAGATGCTTGAGGAATTTCAGTATCTGGGATCCGATAAGGCAAGGGAGGTTGTCATAGACAATACGAATCTGATAGCGGATATGATAGACAGGATATATCCGGTACGTCCGGATAAATGCGCGCCTGTCATAGAGCACTCAGAGGAGACACTGCGGGAGATCTGCATCAAAAGAGCCCATGAGCTGTACGGTGACGAGCTGCCCCCGGTGGTGCAGGAAAGGATGGATACCGAGCTTAAGTCCATCATAGGTAACGGATATTCCGTCATGTACATCATAGCGCAGAAGCTTGTGTGGAAGAGCAATGAGGACGGTTATCTCGTCGGCAGCCGGGGATCGGTAGGCTCATCATTTGCCGCCTACCTTGCGGGAATCACGGAGGTCAATTCATTAAGACCTCATTATCTTTGCCCCAAGTGCAAGTATTCGGATTTTGATTCCGAAACAGTGAAACGGTATCACGAGGAAAACACCTGCGGCATAGATCTTCCGGATGCCGTATGTCCGGTCTGCGGGGAGAAGCTTCAGAAGATGGGTTTTGACATCCCTTTTGAGACCTTCCTCGGATTCAAGGGAGACAAGGAGCCTGATATAGACCTTAATTTTTCCTCGGACTACCAGTCCAAATCCCATAAATATACCGAGGTTATCTTCGGAGCGGGGCATGCCTTCAGGGCGGGGACGATAGAAGCCCTGGCTGATAAGACGGCGTACGGTTATACGAAGAAATATTACGAGGAGCACGGGACCAATGTCAGATCCGCGG
>CACZRA010000304.1 GCA_902783395.1 uncultured Lachnospiraceae bacterium | reverse complement strand
TTTTCGCTCATGGCAAAATGCCTTGCCTCTGAAGTATCCTTCAGCGTGATGTTATATACACCTTCGCCGGTTTTGCTTATATCTACATGGTCTTTGCCGGCTCCCTGCGCTGTCACGCTGTTCACCGCTGCTCCCTTTACGGTAAGCGTTGAAGTCTTGTCCGCGTCGACCGTGTCAAAGTAGAGCTTGTCCTTTGAAAGCGTTATGTTCATATCCGGGATTACCTGCAGGCTTCCCTCTGCCCCTATAAGCTCTCCCTTGCTGTCATAGTTGCTCATGGAATCAGCTCTTACCCTGAGGGTCTGCACCGGGACACTATCCAATACCGTGATGGTAGCCGTTGTCGCTCCACCCGTTGGTCCTGATGTTTTGATCGATATGCCGTCAGGCGTCGCAAGCTCTGCACCCTTGCTGTCATACACATGCCACCATACATGACCGTCGGCACCGCTCGAGGGATCCACTGTTGCCTTGAAGGAAGCACTGCTGCCCTTTTTGACAGTTTCAGTTTTCTTGTCCAGTGAGACGGCTTCCACACCCTTGACGGCATTTATCGTAAAGCTTGCCGTCACACTTGGATTCTCTTTACACTTAAGCGTTATAGTCGCCTTGCCTGTTCCGACTATTCTGATCTTATCCAGGTTGACCTTTGCCACGCTTTCATTGCTGCTTGACATACTTTCGACCGAGCACATACTCTCAGGAAGGTATACCTTTTTGCCGTTTTCCAGATAATACCCCTCATAGCTGATCAGCCTTCTGTGATCCGCAATGTGATTGTACTCACCCTCATGGCATACCGTCAGTTCCTCTCCCACAATGGCCGGATCATAATTTCTCGGATCTATCACAATCCCGGTGGCCTTTGTATTCTCACCGCTTCCATACTTTGTTGCAAGAGGAGTTCCTGCCGTGGTCCTTATCGTGATCGTTGCTTTTTGGGGAACAGAAGCAGCCTTTTTATCCTGGATACTGAAATTTCCTTTCCCGGGATCGATAGCCACCCCGCGGAGATCATAGAGAAGGTTACTGCTTAACGTGGATACAGTCTTGTCTTCTCCCGCAGCTATGGCTATTTTGATCTCTTCAAGTTTCGTGCATCCCATGAAGCCGTATTCCACATCGGGGATCCATCCATCACCATTTCCGTAATACACAGGATCCAGATCCCCTGTGATATTTACTCTCTCGAGATTATGGCAGTCATAACAGTCAATACTTACATCACTTCTTCTGTAAAATGCGCGGATCTGCAGAATAAGCTCCGTAAGATCATAGCAGCCCCTCAGACGAAGGTTGTAGATCGCTGTCGTATTCAGATTAATCTTTTTGATATTCGTATCCCTGAGATCGATATCAGACAGATGCTGAAGATTATCCAGACCTGTTATTGAGCCGTTATCAAATCTGCATCTCCTGGCCTCTAATGTATGGAGCCGGGTATTGCTGCTGAGATTCAGTGACTTCAACGTCGAATTCTCTATCGTAAGCTCCTCAAGCTTGGTGTTATGGGAGAGATCTATCGATGTGATATTACAGCCTTTTACATTAAGCTCCTGCAGTTCTGTGTTATTGGAAGTATTGAGCTCAGTGATATCCGTTCCTAACACCCATAAATACTCTAGATTAAGATTATTTCTGATATCGAGTTTTTTTATGGGATTTTGTCCCACGTTCAGGCTCACAAGATTCGGATTATGACTGACATCTATTTCCTCGAGTCCGGTACTGTATGCTTCAATCTTGACCAGTTCCGGCATTCTGACAAGGTCTGCGGATGTGAGTTTGATGGATGACTTGCGGATATCAAAATCTGTCACCTGTCCCAGATAATTTCCCTCCGGCAGGCTGCTTCCCCCACTTATGTAACGCATCTTTATAATTTGTATATTGGGAATAAGCTCCAGTCCCTTGAGAGAACCTACTGTGACCTTTTTCTCATCTGTGTCTATACGAACTGTCTTGCCCATTATATCCGATGCCGCAATGTAGCGTGTATCGCCGCTTCCCGTACTTATCTTCACCGGCCTGTAGCCATAATAATCGTCATCCCAGGTCTGGACTATCCCGTCATTTATGATCATATCCCTGAATACAGGATCCGGGAAGTTTTCTTCATTTATGATGATATCCCCGGCAGCACCGTACCTCTCCGTCTCATCACCTGAGATATCCATGATGTCCTCCTCTGTCTCATCGGCCGATACACTGACAGCCTCTTCGACCACTGTC
>CACZRA010000303.1 GCA_902783395.1 uncultured Lachnospiraceae bacterium | reverse complement strand
TTATCATAATCCGTGTTATCTATGGTTGCCTTTGGTTACTCATGGTTACCATCTCTGGTTACGATTCAAGGGCTTTACGAGCCTGTTCTTCATTTTTCACTGAAGATCTGATGCTAAAATCCCGTATATATAGTAGTCACACCAGGTGTTCACCATTTTGCCCTGTCTTATCAGTCCTTCCCTGGTATATCCGCATTTCCCGAGCATTCTGCAGGAAGCTTTATTTCTCACATCAACCTGTGTCCACAGTCTTTGAAGTTCCGTATGCTCAAAGCAGAAATGAGTCATTGCAGAAAGACTCTCTGTGCCATATCCCCTGCCGTGGAAATCTCTTGATAATCTGACTGCGATCTGTGCCATCCTGTCATTTTCAATAAGGTATACCCAGATATCTCCGGTCACCATATCGTTGATCTTTTCTGCAATCCCCAGATGAAAGCTTTTTGTCGGTTTATCAGCTTTTTCAAACATGAGCTCCGGATCCTTTTCAGCGTGCTCCTGTCAAAATTATTGTCGCAGCCATCAGCCCGCCAAAGTATCTGCACGTGGCTGTATCCTTTCAGCCCTTTCAATCCTTCGGCATATCCGGGATCAAGAACTATCCTTACTTTACCTTCTTTGTTTTCTATCTTTCCGATGGAAATGATCTTAATGTCGTTCATCTGCTGAACCTCCTCATTATTTTTCCCATCGGGCGCCCGATATGATCCATTTTACAAAGTGTAATTTATACTTCAACCCCCTGTTATCGTGTTAATTATTACCGGATGACTAACGCTGATCAGGTTTCTCTATTTCGATTATCAAAAAGGCGCATAATACAAGAGCTGATGGAAAGACATAATCAAAGCGGATATAATAGGATCACATTGATGAAAGGTATGTGTCACACATTTCCTTAATAAGTGTTATAACATATAAACGGGAGAGAAGATATGCCTCAGATAAGTAACAGGGTACAGACATTCACAGATTCCGTGATACGGAGAATGACAAGGATCAGCAATAAATACAATGCGATAAACCTTTCGCAGGGATTTCCCGATTTCGATCCCCCGGAGGAACTGAAGAACGCGCTGGCTGAGGCCGCCCAAAACGGCCCTCACCAGTATTCGATCACATACGGCGCGGCAAATTTCAGACAGGCACTTGCCAAAAAGCAGGGCAGGGCCATAGGCCTGGAGATAGATCCCGAGACGGAGATAGTGGTTACCTGCGGTGGTACTGAAGCTATGATGTGCGCCATGATGACCATATGCAATCCGGGCGACAAGGTTATGGTCTTTTCTCCGTTCTATGAAAATTACGGAGCAGACGCGATACTGAGCGGGGCTGATCCCATATACATACCGCTGGTTCCTCCAAAATATGACTTTGATATCGGCCTCATTGAGGATGGATTCAAGGCGGGAGCAAAAGCCATAATAGTATGCAATCCTTCAAATCCTTGCGGAAAGGTATTCACGGAAGATGAACTGACAGCGATCGGAAAGCTGGCGGTAAAATATGACGCATATGTTGTTACAGATGAGGTATATGAGCATCTGGTATATGCGCCATACAGGCATACATATATGTCATCGCTGCCGGGGATGTTTGACCATACTATAACCTGCAATTCACTTTCCAAGACATTTTCCATCACAGGCTGGAGGCTGGGATACCTGATAGGTCCCGGGAGCTTTGTCGAAGCAGCAAAAAAGGTCCATGATTTCCTTACCGTAGGGGCAGCGGCTCCCCTGCAGGAGGCGGCAACGTCCGGACTTCTTCTGGGAGATGATTACTATGAGGGGCTTAATAAGCTGTATACCGGAAAACGTGACCATATGTTAGCGGGATTGGACAGGATCGGGCTTAATCACAACATACCGCAGGGAACATATTTCATAATGATAGACATCCAGGAATTCCTTGATACGGAGCGCTTTTCGGGATGGTCAGATTTGGAATTCTGTGAATGGATGATAAAAGAAATCGGAGTAGCCGCAGTCCCGGGCTCCAGCTTTTTCAGGGAAGACGTGAACAGATACATAAGGATTCACTTCGCAAGGGGAGAGGACATTCTGGATGAGGCAATAACGCGGCTGGATAAGTTAAATTCCTATCATAAGAAATTGGGAGAATAAAACATATTAAAGGGTGGAGGTAATTCTGGATAAGATTTTCAATGAAAACGGATTTGACCGCGGTGCGCATATCCTTGACTGTGCCTGCGGGATAGGAACACAGGCTATAGGACTGGCTTCTATGGGATATCAGGTGACTGCATCAGATATCAGCGATGGGGAATTGTCAGAAAGTAAGAAAAGTATTTGATATCAAATAGTTTTTGTAAACAGGCGGAATCAATAATAATACCAGTCAGATAAAGAACGGATCACCAACGACTTTATCCAGATTTGGTATTGCCTTTTATTCTGGTTTTTCCTACAGTAAAATTACCCGATCA
>CACZRA010000302.1 GCA_902783395.1 uncultured Lachnospiraceae bacterium | reverse complement strand
AGATAGCAGAGGAGCTGCCGGTCAGCACGAAGATAATGTCCATGGATGAGGCGAAGAAGACCGGGGCCATGGCGCTTTTCGGAGAGAAATACGGGGATGAGGTGCGGGTAGTCAGCATGGGAGACTGGTCGAAAGAGCTTTGCGGAGGCACCCATGTAAAGAACACTGCCGACATAAAATATTTCAAGATCCTCTCGGAAGCAAGCGTGGCGGCAGGAGTACGCAGGATCACAGCCATCACCGGAGATAATGTGATGTCCTACTATGAGGACATTGAGAAGAATTATAATGAGGCAGTAGAGGCGGCGCATACCACCCCCGATCTGCTGACAAGGGAAATAGAGTCCATGTATTCCCTTATCAAATCCCTTACGGCGGAGGTAAAGAGCCTTAAGAGCGCGGCAGCGAAGGAGTCACTCGGAAACGTGATGGACGATGTGAAGGAAGTCAACGGAGTGAAGCTTTTGAACGCGAAGCTTTCGGGTCTTGATATGAACGGGCTCAGGGAGCTTTCGGACGAGCTGAAGGCGAAGCTCGGAGAGGGAGTAGTTGTGCTGCTTTCAGAGGCAGAGGGCAAGGTAAATGTGGTCGTATCGGCTACGGAGGGTGCCATAGCAAAGGGGGCCCATGCCGGAAATATCATAAAGGAAGTAGCAAAATGCGTAGGCGGCGGAGGCGGCGGAAGGCCCAATATGGCTCAGGCCGGCGGCAAGGATCCTTCGGGGATAGCCGCAGCCATTGATAAGGCAAAAGAGATGCTGGCTTCGCAGATAAACAAAGGGTGACGGTCGTGAAAAAGGAAAGGCATTCATTCAGTAATTCAGTAGGCTTTGTGCTTGCAGCGGCAGGATCCGCGGTGGGCCTCGGCAATATCTGGAGATTCCCGTATCTGGCGGCTAAGGACGGTGGAGGCCTGTTTATTGTTGTATATCTTGTTCTTGCGCTGACATTCGGATTTACCCTGCTGACTACTGAGATCGCAATAGGCAGGAAGACAAAGCAGAGCCCGCTTACGGCTTACGGCACGTTGAAAAAAGGCTGGAGGCCTCTCGGGATACTTGCGTGCATTGTCCCGATGCTGATACTTCCGTACTACTGTGTCATCGGCGGATGGGTCATGAAATATGCAGTGGCTTTTATTACGGGGGAAGACAAGACCGCGGCAGCTGACGGATATTTCACCTCGTTCATCACCGCTGATACTGAGCCGGTGGTTTACGGAGTGGTCTTTCTTCTTATCACCTGCTTTATCATCTATCTGGGCGTGAACAAAGGGATCGAATCTTTCTCAAGGATCCTTATGCCCATTCTTCTGGTACTTGTTGTCGGTATTTCGGTTTTCTCGATTACATTGTCAAATAATGACGGCGGTACTTTGCGTACCGGCCTTATGGGGCTTAAGATACTGTTTATTCCGAGGGTTTCCGGAATGGGGATATCCGATGTGCTCGTAGTTGTGATGGATGCCATGGGACAGCTTTTTTACAGTCTGAGCATAGCGATGGGAATAATGGTAGCATACGGTTCATATGTGAAGGACGAAGCAAACCTTATGGGATCGATAAACCAGATAGAGATATTTGATACCGGAGTGGCTGTGCTTGCCGGAGTCATGATAATCCCTGCGGTTTTTGTATTCATGGGGGAGGAGGGCATGAGCTCCTCGGGCCCAGGGCTTATGTTCATATCCATACCCAAGGTCTTTGAAGCTATGGGAGGAATCGGACGCTTCATAGGGATCCTGTTCTTTATCATGGTGCTCTTTGCGGCATTGACAAGCTCGATCTCCATACTTGAGGCGATAGTTTCAAGCTTTATGGATCAGTTTAAGATATCAAGAAGAAGGGCTACGGCGATCGAATTTTTAATTGCCCTTGTGCTCGCGGTTCTGGTATGCCTTGGTTACAATAAGCTTTACTTTGAGTTCCAGCTCCCGAACGGAGTCACGGCCCAGATCCTCGATATTATGGACTACGTCAGCAATAACGTGCTTATGCCGCTGGTATCCATAGCGACCTGTATACTGATCGGCTGGGTGCTGACTCCTGATGTGGTGATAGATGAGGTGACGAAGACCGGAGCGAGATTCGGACGGAAAAAGCTCTACATAGTCATGATAAGGTTCGTGGCACCGGTGATGCTTCTGATCCTTTTCCTCCAGGCTTTCGGGGTGTTTTCATTCCTTTGAGCTTTACCCGTAAGTGTTGTTTTATTCGGCTTT
>CACZRA010000301.1 GCA_902783395.1 uncultured Lachnospiraceae bacterium | reverse complement strand
GCTGGAGGACACCATATCCGCGTTCTATGGATAATACCAGTGATATCTTCAGAAAGATCAACGAAAACTTTGCCCAGATGAGCAAAGGCCGTAAGGCTATCGCAAGATATATAAATAAAGAAACTGATAAGGCTGCATTTATGACGGCTGCGGAGCTCGGAGAGGCTTGTGGTGTGAGCGAATCCACTGTCGTCAGATTTGCAGTCTTTTTGGGTTTTGACGGATATCCCGAATTCCAGAACGAGCTGTCGAAGCTTGTGAGAGGAAAGCTTGTCACTGCCGGCCGCATCGATGAAGCGCATCAGACAAAGAATACGATCATCCGGTCCGTTTTTCAGGCTGATGTTGAAAAGATGAACGAGACTCTGGGACTCATCGACGAGGAGGCCTTTGTACAGGCTTCCAGGCTCATACATAAAGCCAGACATATCTATATCGTAGGTGTAAAAAATTCGTCGCCTGTGGCAATGTATGTCGCATATTATCTTAAAATTATGCGGCCCGATGTGATCTTTGTATCGGGAGCGGATTCTACCGATATTCTTTCCTCCATATTTCATATCAATGACAGAGACTGCCTTATCGGAGTCAGTTTCCCGAGATACTCGGTACAGACCCTCAGGGCAATGGAATATGCCAATGAAAGAAACGCAGGGATCATCGCGCTGACCGACAGTGCTGATTCCCCTTGCAGAATGTATTCACATATCCTGCTTTGCGCAAGAACCGAGGAGGTATCGATCGCGCAGAGCATGGCTGCCCCGATGAGCCTTGCAACTGCCCTGATAGCTTCGGTGTTTGCGGAAAACAGGGATATTGCCATGAGAAATATCACAGGTATTGAGGAGGTATACTCCGAATTTGATGTGGACAGCAGGGATGCTCTTGAGGCTGTAAACACTAAGCAGATCTACAATTATCCGGAGATCAATTTCAATGGCTGATAAGGAACATTGCGATGTGCTTGTGATAGGCGGAGGACCTTCCGGGATGATGGCTGCGATAACTGCATCAGGCCGCGGGCGAAAGGTGATCCTTGCCGAAAAAAACGAAAAGCTCGGAAAAAAGCTTTATATCACCGGTAAAGGCAGATGCAATCTCACAAATGCCTGTCTTGAGCATGAGATCTTCGGGAATATAATCTCAAACGGTAAATTCATGTATTCCTCGATCAAGCGCTTTTCCAACATGGATGTAATGGATTTTTTTGAGCGAAGAGGAGTAAAGCTTAAGACGGAGAGAGGAGAAAGAGTCTTTCCGGAGTCTGACCGTTCCTCCGATGTGATCCGCACACTTGAAGGATATCTTAATGAGCTTAATGCGGATATCAGACTTAATACTGCGGCATCAAAGCTGATCATAAGCGGAGGCGTATGTTCGGGGGCTGTCTTAAGATCAAAAAACGGAAATACGTCAGAGATATCTGCCGAAAGCGTGATCGTGGCAACGGGAGGACTGTCATATCCGATGACAGGCTCAACGGGAGACGGATACGGATTTGCGAGGGACGCCGGTATTGCAGTAACCGAATTGAATCCCGGACTCGTTCCGCTTGAAACAGAAGGAGATATCTGCAGCAGATTACAGGGGCTGTCCTTAAAAAACGTAAAGATCAGTATTTCGGAAAAGGACAGACTGATATACGAATGTAATGATCCCGGTGAGATGATATTTACCCATTTCGGGGTTTCAGGTCCCCTTATACTGACCGCATCATCAGCTATAAATCCCGCAGCTTTTCAGAGCGGGCTTGTACTTCATATAGATCTGAAGCCTGCTTTGGGTTATGATGAGCTGGACGACAGGATAGTAAGAGATTTCAGGGAGGTGTCAAACAGGGAATTCAAAAACTCCCTGAAAAGACTGCTGCCATCCAAGCTGATACCGGTCATAACAGAGCTGTCAGGTATCTATCCCTATAAACAGGTTAACAGTGTTACATCGGAGGAAAGATCGAAGCTCGTCAGGCTGATCAAGGATCTTTCAACAGGGATCAGGGGGACAAGGGGCTTTGATGAGGCTATAATAACCAAGGGCGGAGTATCCGTTAAGGATCTGGATCCGAAAACCTTTGAGTCAAAAAGGGTAAAGGGGCTTTATTTTGCCGGAGAGATAGTAGATGTTGACGCGTACACGGGTGGCTTCAATCTGCAGATAGCCTGGAGCTCGGGGTACGCAGCCGGGTCATTTTCTTAAGCTGCCAGACGACAAGGCGAAAAAGCTTTTGTCTATGACTATAAAAAAACAGCAGGAGGGCATCAGTATGATAAATGTGGCGATCGACGGGCCGGCAGGAGCCGGTAAATCAACCATCGCAAAGATGGCGGCTAAGGATCTGGGGTATATATATGTCGATACGGGAGCCATGTTCCGGGCTATAGGCCTGTATATGATCCGTGTCGGGGCCGACCTTGATGACAGCAGGGATATTGCTTCCAAAGTCGATGGGGCTGATATCGACATAGTATATGAGGACGGGGTTCAGTGTGTGATGCTGAACGGAGAAAACGTTAATTCCCTGATCCGTACAGATGAGATATCAGATGCAGCGTCAAGAGTTGCTGTCGTTCCCGAGGTCAGGAAGAAAATGCTCCTGCTTCAGAGAACTATCGCTGAAAACCATGATGTGATAATGGACGGAAGGGATATAGGCTCAGCGGTGCTTCCAAACGCCGATCTTAAGATATATCTTACGGCATCCGTGGATGTGAGAGCAGAAAGACGGTATAAGGAAAATACGGAAAAGGGAATGACAGCGAATCTTGAGGAGATCAAAGCGGATATAAGGGACAGAGACGAGAGAGATATGACAAGGAGCGAGGCTCCTCTCACAAAAGTCAGCGATGCGATAGAGATAGACAGCTCGGATATGACGATAGATGAGGTGGTATCTCATATCGAAGGCCTGATAAAAGGATT
>CACZRA010000300.1 GCA_902783395.1 uncultured Lachnospiraceae bacterium | reverse complement strand
GATGCGCTACTACAGGAATCTGTATACTTCGGAGGGATATCTGACGTTTACGCTGCCGGTAACTACGAACAGCATTATTAACGCCAAGGTGATATCCGGCTTTACATGGACGCTTCTGTCGGTCATCTCAACGGGGATATCCATAATAATAACGCTGACAGGCTTTCTGGGAATAGCAGATATAGAGTATGGGGAGCTTTATGAGCTTGCCTCGGATTTCCTGAGCATCTTCGATGCCGGACCGTCTCTTATCTTTTCGATCATATTTCTGGGTATCGTTTCATCCCTGTATAATGTGCTGAGCCTGTACTTCTCGGTGACCGTAGGCCAGCTTTGGGAGAAGCATAAGATACTCGGGGCGGTCTTATGCTATATCGGGATATATATCCTCAATGTCATCATAGGCCAGGCCGGTATGTTCCTCTCAGGCTTTTATATGGCTATGGAAAGTGATCTTGACAATGCATTCGCGAGCCTTTATACGGGTATGCTCAACAGGACCGCGCTGATCTCGGCACTCCTTTCGATCGTATTCTATACGGCCTGCATAATGATAACAAAACGAAAAATAAACCTTGACTGAAAAACCATTGACACATAAACATGCGGTGTGATATAAGTTTCTATTAGGTAAATACGATAAACCTGTGAAGCGGAAGAAAAAGCGTCAAGGCACCGGGGAGACCCAGAGAGAGTCCGGGACGGTGGAAGCCGGATGGAGAGCGGGACGCGTGGAGCTTATCCTTATATGGGCCGCTGAGGGCATGGTGAAAGGGCTTTTCCGAGTATCCGTGACGTGAGGCATACGTCAGTTGCCGGGGATATGAAGGTATCCTGCGAAGGGCACGGGTCATACCGTGAATCAAGGTGGCACCGCGGATAATAGATATTCGTCCTTGACAGAGTGTATTCTGTCAGGGACTTTTTTGTTTACGGCATTCCAGGACAGAGAGTTTTTTACGGGGGAGCACCCGGGATCAAAGGAGGCAGAACCATGATCAAAGAAGCAATCGTAAAGATAGTCAACAAAGAGGATCTCACCTATGACGAAGCCTATACCGTTATGAACGAGATCATGGGCGGAGAGACCAGCCCTACACAGAACGCGGCTTTTCTTGCTGCGCTGTCCACAAAGAGTGCAAGGGCAGAGACAACCGCTGAGATAGCGGGCTGCGCAGCGGCAATGAGGGATCATGCGACCAGGGTTGATACCGGTATGGATGTGCTGGAGATAGTCGGTACCGGCGGGGATAATGCCATGAGCTTTAATATATCCACTACCGCAGCGATCATAGCTGCAGCCGGAGGAGTAAAGATAGCCAAGCACGGCAACAGGGCTGCGTCATCAAAATGCGGTACCGCCGACTGTCTGGAGGCTCTCGGGGTAAATATAGACCAGAGTCCCGAAAAATGCGTGGAGCTTTTGAAGGAGGCGGGGATGTGCTTTTTCTTCGCACAGAAATACCACACCTCCATGAAATACGTAGGTGCGATAAGAAAAGAGCTCGGTTTCCGTACGGTATTTAACATTCTCGGCCCGCTCACGAACCCTGCATCGCCCAAGATGCAGCTTCTGGGGGTATATGACGAATATCTGGTGGAGCCACTGGCCCAGGTCCTCATAAACCTCGGTGTCAGGAGAGGGATGGTCGTATACGGGATGGACAAGCTTGACGAGATATCTCTTTCATCCCCTACAAAGATATGTGAGATCAAGGACGGATGGTACAAGACATACATGATCAAACCGGAGGACTTTGAATTCATCACCTGCGACAAATCCGAGCTTGAGGGAGGAACACCTGATGAGAATGCACAGATCGTACGTGATATCCTTTCCGGCAAAACGGATGAAAAGCGGAACGCGGCTGTAATGAACGCGGGGGCCGCATTGTATATAGCAGGAAAGGCCGAAGATATGACAGGCGGTGTCCGCCTTGCGGAGAAGATAATCGATACGGGTAAAGCGGCTGAAACACTGGAGAAGATAATAGAGGTAAGCAACAGGTAAAAGCCATGACTATTCTGGATCAGCTCGGTGAATATGCGCGAGAGCGCGTGGAGAAGGCAAAAAAGAAGACAGGTGTATACGAGCTCCGGGAAAAAGCTCTGGCACTTCCTAAGGGCAGCTTTGCATTTGAGAAGGCGCTAAGGAAGCCCGGGATCTCCTTCATCTGTGAATGTAAGAAGGCCTCACCGTCAAAGGGGGTTATAGCAGAGGATTATCCGTACCTTGATATAGCTCTGGAATATGAGAAGGCAGGAGCCGACTGTATCTCCGTGCTTACGGAGCCCAAATGGTTCCTCGGAGATGATGACCATATCAGGGAGATTGCGTCCCGTGTATCGGTCCCCTGTATCAGAAAGGACTTTACCGTAGATGAATACATGATCTATGAGGCTAAGCTTCTGGGGGCGAAGGCCGTGCTTTTGATCTGTGCGCTTCTTCCCGGAGAGACTATAAGGCGGTACATTGATATCTGCGATGAGCTCGGTATGTCAGCACTGGTGGAGGCTCATGATGAAGCAGAGGTGAGGAGCGCTCTGGACGCAGGCGCCCGTATCATCGGAGTAAACAACAGAAACCTGAAGGATTTCAGCGTTAATACCGAAAACAGCTTAAGATTAAGGGAGCTGATCCCCGGGGATATCATCTTTGTATCGGAAAGCGGAGTGAAATGCAGGGATGATGTTGCAAGGCTTGATAGAGCGGGAGCAGACGCCGTGCTGATAGGTGAGACGCTTATGAGAGCTGATGATAAGAGGACGGAGCTCATGGAGCTTAAGGGGCTTGTATGACAAGGATCAAGCTGTGCGGGCTCTCAAAAGAAAGTGATATACTGGCGGCAAATAAGCTGATGCCGGATTATATCGGTTTTGTCTTCTGGAAAAAGAGCAGCAGATATGTGACCGAAGAAAAAGCCGGAAAACTCAAGGAACTGCTTGATCCCGGGATAAAGGCCACAGGTGTCTTTGTGG
Organism: uncultured Lachnospiraceae bacterium; assembly: GCA_902783395.1. Classification (GTDB taxonomy): domain Bacteria; phylum Bacillota; class Clostridia; order Lachnospirales; family Lachnospiraceae; genus NK4A144. The sequence goes on along the minus strand of CACZRA010000300.1, from coordinate 729 downwards.
ATGAGGATGAAGGATATGTAGCGTCGCTTCTTAGAAGGGGAATAATAGATATCGCTCAGCTTCACGGATCCGAGGATGATGACTATATTAAAATGCTTAAGCTTGATTCGGGAAAGCCCGTGATCAAGGCTTTCCGGATCGGGAATACCGGCGATGTAGTGAAGGCAGCCGAAAGCATTGCGGATCATATCCTGCTGGATTCGGGGGCGGGAGGAGGAAAAGTCCTTGACCGGGACCTGATACGGAATGTGGGAAGACCTTATTTCCTTGCAGGAGGCCTGACTCCGGAGAATGTGGGCGGGGCGGTAAGGGAGCTCGATCCCTGGGCCGTGGATGTAAGCTCCGGAATAGAGACGGACGGCAGAAAAGATGAAGAAAAAATGAGAAGGTTTATGGAAGCCGTAAAGAATGTAAAGAGAGGTGCTTAGTATGACTAATCCAAGGGGAAGATTCGGAGAGCACGGAGGACAGTATATCCCCGAAACACTTATGAACGCTGTCATAGAGCTTGAAGCGGCTTATGACAGATTAAAGGATGATCCTGAATTTAACCGGGAGCTTACAGCTCTTTTCAATGAGTATGCCGGCAGACCGTCAAGGCTTTATTATGCGGAAAAGATGACGAAGGATCTCGGCGGGGCAAAGATTTATCTGAAAAGAGAGGATCTGAATCATACCGGGGCGCATAAGATAAACAATGTCCTGGGACAGGCGCTCCTCGCAAAGAAG
>CACZRA010000299.1 GCA_902783395.1 uncultured Lachnospiraceae bacterium | reverse complement strand
TATGGGCTCAGATATATTCGCATGAAATTTTGTCTTTACCTTCACCGAATAGCTGTCACCCTTGATCACGGTATTTGCGATATTCCCCGCATTATCTATCAGGCAGAAATCCTCTATCTCGGCAAGACCGCTGCCGTAGGTATCATTGGAGGGATTAAGCGTCATATAGGACTTCCAAAGGCCGTCCTTCATATTACGGTTGAGCGAGCCTACAAGCCTTCCCTTCTCGTCGACCTTCTCCGAGCCCGACATGGCGGAGCTCGTCTGGTTGACAAGAACCTTCTTGTACATATCTATTATCTCTTTGGGACGCCCCTCCGCCATCTTCTCTCCGTGGTTAAGGAGTATCACTCTGTCACAGTATTTGCTTATGGATGACAGATCATGCGAAACAAAGAGTATGGTCTTTCCCTCTTTCTTGAATTCCTCAAACTTATGATAGCATTTATTTTGGAAGAACACGTCCCCCACCGAGAGTGCCTCATCTACGACCAGTATCTCGGGATCTATGTTTATCGCAAGCGCAAAGGCAAGGCGCACGAACATACCTGAGGAGTAGGTCTTTACCTTCTGGTTCACAAACTCTCCGATGTCGGCAAAATCAAGTATCGCCTCAAGCCTCGAATCTATCTCCTCTTCCGAGAAGCCGTTCATGGTACCGTTCAGATAGACGTTCTCTATCCCCGTGAACTCCATGTTAAAGCCCGCTCCGAGCTCAAGCAGTGCGGATATCCTGCCGTTTATCTCCACATTGCCGTCGGTAGGAGAAAGCACGCCCGTGATTATCTTCAGGATAGTGGACTTGCCTGAGCCGTTGGTGCCTATTATGCCGACTGTCTCTCCTTTACGGACCTGCATGGAGACATCCTTCAGGGCATAGTGCTCCTTGTAAAGCTGCCTGTTTTTTCCGAAGCCAAGTGCATCCTTTACCCTGTCTCTCTGTCTGTTATACAGTTTGTACATCTTATCCAGATGCTCAACGTTAATGATTACTTCCGGTACTTCCGACACATCCGCCCCTTTAAACTTTAGTCCTATCGGACTTCTTCCTCATTCTCGTCTGGTCATCCTTCCTTTATTTTTTATGACAGGTCGTCTAATGCCCGGCCCCTCGCCCGTGCAAGCACGGCGTGCGGCCGGGCATTGACAACACTATCATAGAATGTCTGCAAAATGCACCTTCAATCTCTTAAATACCAAGGCTCCGAAAAGGAAGGAGGCCACCGTGAAGATCCAAAAATACACCGTCGAAGAAAAATGCTCGAAAAACCACATATGATCGAGCAGCGCCATCCGGTATCCGTCTACCACATAGAAGACCGGATTGAGCTTGAATACCATCTGCAGCGGTCTTGAAAGATTGTTTATGTCCCACATGATGGGCGTGATCCATACTCCGACCTGCAGCAGGATTCCTATTATCTGTCCCAGATCCCTGAAAAACACCACGACCGAGCAGGTCACATAGGATATACCCAGCACCAGAAGGAAGGTACATCCCGAAAAATATATGATCTGTATCCAGTAAGGGTTGGGATATATGCCGTTTAACAAAAGGATCACCAGTGTCACCGCAACCAGGAAAACATGGATAAAAAGCGTTGATGTTATCTTGATTATCGGGAGTATGCTGATCTTAAACACGACCTTTTTCACAAGGAACTGGTATGAAAGAAGTGCTCCCGTTCCCTGTCCCCATGCGTCCGAAAAAAAGAACCAGGGCACTATGCCGACTATGAGCCATAACACGAAGGGATAATCCTGTGTCTCGGATACCGGAGTCCTCCCTCCCATCGTGAATACAAACCAGTACACAAGCACGGTGACCGCAGGCTGCAGAAAGATCCAGACTACGCCCATGTAGGAGCCTGCGTATTTTGACCTGAAATCATTTTTCGAAAGCTTCCATATCAGCTTACGGTTTGCCCAAAGCTCCTGCGGAAGAATTATTATCCTGTCGTAGAGCTTTGCAAAAACGGCAAACGCTCCCCAAAGGACTATTACGGAGATACATTTTTTTATGATCTCCTGATGCGGATCGGCAAGAGGATTGTGATGGAATACGATATATGCAGTCAGTATCAGGGCTACGACAGCCACTGCGATTATCACATTTTTCTTTTTCGTCATACGATCCCGCGGGCTGCCTTGTACTCTGCGAAAGAAGGCCATCCCCTGTCTCTTGCGTTAATATTAAGCTCACCGTCGATATCGGGCCATCTGACGCCTATCTCCTTATCATCAAAGGGCAGGCCGCCTTCATCTCCGGGATGATAGAAATCCGTGCACTTATAGCAGAATTCCGCGGTATCCGTAAGCACCAGGAAGCCGTGGGCAAAATTTTTCGGGATGAAGAACTGCTTTTTATTCTGCTCCGAAAGCACCGCCCCGAACCACTTTCCACAGGTCGGTGAGTCCTTTCTCAAGTCCACTGCCACATCAAAAACCTCTCCCCGGACAACCCTCACAAGCTTATCCTGGGGATGCTCGATCTGGAAATGAAGCCCCCTCAGCACACCCTTTGTGCTGGAGCTCTGATTGTCCTGTACGAAGACCTCGCTTATGCCCGCCTCCCTGAAGTCGTTGTAATTATACGTCTCCATGAAGTAGCCTCTCTCATCGCCGAACACCTGCGGCGTGATGACCTTCAGTCCCTCGATCTCACATGTCTCTACACTTATCTTCCCCAAAACAAATCTCCTTAAACACCGTATTGTTTATCTCAGATATATATCGAGATCCACGCGTCCCGTGATACCGTCCACTCTTCCGCCCGATGAGTACTGCCATATACTGTATTCACCGTCATAGGTAGGCCCCGCCGCGCGGTACTGGGCAAGCCACTTCGTATAGGGCGCAAGCTCGCTCATGTTAAGGTACTTCGTCATCCATGTCTTGTTGGCATAGACTCCTGCCCTGTACCCGAGGCTCTCCGCAGTTTCGCAGAATACCTTTACGATCCCGGTCCTGGTTGCCGTATCAAGCATATCCGCGCGTCCCCCGCTTGAATTTCCCGAGCTCTCCACATCAAGGAAAACCGGAAGCGAAAGATCCGATGCGTTCACGAGCGAAGCCACCGCCTCTGCTTCCTCTTTCGCCTCATCAGGCGTTATCGCCTGTGTAAAGAAATAAACTCCTATGTTCATCCCCGCGGCTTTGGCTCCTGCCAGGTTCTGCCTGAAATACGGATCCTCGACCAGCACTCCTGAGGTCGAGCCCCTGTATCCGGCTCTTATTATCGCAAACTCTATGCCTGAGGCCCGGACCCTCCCCCAGTCGATATCCTTATTATACTTGGATACATCTATGCCGAGAGTCCCCTGAGGAAGCACTACCTCTGCCGGAGTATCGGCCCCTTCGCCCTCAAGCTCCGCTTCCGTCTCCTTTTCTTCGGGACTTGATCCCGTATCCTCTACCGATGCATCTATATCGGATTCCTGAAGAATGATGCTCCTTATCCCCGATGACGCGGTATACCTGATTTTTGGCTTTATCGTTATGGAGGAGGTTTCCGATATGCCGGAACCGTTATCCACTATCACGTCATATTCCCCGGGGGGCATCTCATCAAGATATATGACTCCGTCCCGGTCATCATCCTCCGCCTCAAAAAGGTCCTCGTAAATCTCGGATTCCTCATCCGCACCGGAAAGTCTTCCGATGCTTGCACTCCATCGCATCCCCGATGCCGTGCTTCCCGATGAATCGACCATCTGTATCTTCAGGTCAGATTCGCTCGAGGTGAGGAGCAGAATATATCCGCTTGCTTCCGGCACGTCAGCCTTTTCCTCGTCATCATAAAATGACTCACTTAAACCCGGAAGCTCATTTTCTTTTTCAAAAGACTCTTCCCCTGCGCTTTCTTTCCTGACGGACGGTTCTTCAGCAGCGTCCTCCGATACCGCAGGAGGCGCGTCATCCGCAGCGGGCTTATCTTTCCTATTAAGGCTTATCCCCAGGATTATCAGAAAAGCAAGACAGTTAAATCCGATTATCAGCGCGGGTATCAGCCATATCTTATGCTTATCCGTCAAAGTCCCTTCGCAATATCCTTAAGATACTGTCCGTAAGCCGTCTTGGAGAGAGGCTTAGCAAGCTCCAGAAGCTGCTTTTTGTTTATATATCCCCTCTTATAGGCGATCTCCTCTATGCACGAAATATACAGGCCCTGTCTCTTCTGAAAGGCCGATACGAAATCGGCCGCGTCCAGCAGCATGTCATGTGACCCCGTATCCAGCCAGGCAAAGCCGCGTCCGAGAGTCTCCACAAAAAGATCTCCCCTCTTCAGATATTCATTATTCACGGAGGTTATCTCTATCTCCCCTCTTGCGGAGGGCTTCACGTTCTTTGCTATCTCCACCACATCATTATCATAAAAATAAAGACCCGGAACAGCGTAGTTGCTCTTCGGATTCTTCGGTTTCTCCTCTATGGATATAGCCCTTCCGTCCTCTCCGAACTCCACGACTCCGTACTCCCTCGGATCCTTAACGTAGTATCCGAATATGGTGGCGCCCTTCTTTCTGTCCGCCGCGGTCTTCAGTATCTTTGAGAAATTATGCCCGTAGAAGATATTGTCCCCGAGCACCATCGCGACATTATCTTTTCCTATGAACTCATCACCTATGATGACGGCATCCGCAAGTCCTCTGGGCTCCTCCTGCACCGCATAGCGCATATCAAGTCCCAGCTGCGAGCCGTCTCCGAAAAGCTCCCTGAACCCCGGCAGATCCCTCGGGGTTGAGATGATGAGTATCTCCCTTATCCCCGCAAGCATCAGTGTCGACAAGGGATAATAGATCATCGGCTTGTCATACACCGGCATCATCTGTTTGCTGACAGCCTTGGTCAGCGGATAGAGCCTTGTGCCGGATCCCCCGGCCAGAATTATTCCCTTCATACCGAATACTGTCTCCTGTAATATTCCTGATAATCGCCGGATGTGATGTTTTCCATCCAGGCCTTGTGCTCCAAATACCACTTCACGGTGAGCCTTATCCCGTCCTCAAATTTCGTATCGGGGAGCCAGCCGAGCTCACTGCTTATCTTATCGGGAGCGATCGCGTATCTCCTGTCATGTCCCTTTCTGTCCTCGACATAGGTGATAAGGTCCTCGGATACGTTGTTCCGTCTCGGATCATCCTCCGGAAGTATCTCCCTGAGGGTGCTTATTATGGTCTTTACTATCTGTATGTTCTCCCTCTCGTTATGCCCGCCGATATTATACTTCTCACCGAGCCTGCCTTTTTCTATCACCATGTCTATGCCCTTGCAGTGGTCATCCACATAGAGCCAGTCACGTACATTCCTTCCGTCACCGTAAACGGGAAGCTTCTTTCCGGCAAGCGCGTTGTTTATCATCAGCGGGATCAGCTTCTCCGGGAACTGGTAAGGTCCGTAGTTATTCGAGCAGTTAGTAATGCAGGCCGGGAAGTGATAGGTATCGACATAGGCCTTGACAATAAGATCGGCCGATGCCTTACTTGCCGAATAAGGAGAATGCGGATCATAGGGCGTTGTCTCATAGAAATAATCCTTAGGATCACTGAGAGAACCATATACCTCATCAGTCGAAACATGAAGAAATCTTTTCCCCTCTTTGAAGGTTCCGTCGTCCTTCTCCCATACAGCCTTTGCCGCATTGAGCAGCACCGCGGTCCCCACCACGTTCGTTTCAACGAAGACCTCGGGATCTGTTATGGAACGGTCCACATGGCTTTCGGCAGCGAAATGCACCACGATATCCACGTTGTTTTCTTTGAATATCTTCTCTATCGCGTCCTTATTCCTGATATCAGCCCTTAGGAAGGTGTAATTCTTCCTGTCCTTCACGCCGTCAAGATTGGCAAGATTACCCGCGTAAGTCAGGGCATCCACATTTATGATCCTGATATCATTTCCGTATTTGCGGAACATATAGTATATAAAATTGGAGCCTATGAACCCGGCTCCCCCCGTAACCAAGTAAGTACGCATAATTTTCTCCTATCCCTCCGAGTGCTCTGTAATATCTGAAAGTATACCAAATCAGGCATCTATCATCAAATCCCGCGTCCGTCTTACCGGAGCTCCGTTTTCTGCTGCGGATATTCATCATGGTATCTGTGATCCAGAGATGCCTCGGTCTCATGTGCCGCGTTGTAGTACCACATACCGGCCTCCTTTTTATCTCCGGCTGCGCTGTAATATTCACCCAGCTCGTATGCCGTCTCCGATGTGACCCCGCCCAGAGCCAACGCCCTGAAAGCGTATTTCATGAACCCGTCCTTATCCGAAACCGCCCTGCATGCCCTCATCAGCGTATAAAGCTCATCCTTAAGCCTCGCTTCGTCGCCCTCCTGCTCCGCAGCCTTCTCTATGAACGGCCTTGCCGCAATATAGTCACTGTCCCCGCCTGACACCGCAAGCTCACGCAGATACATATCGAGAAGTCTCGGCTCCAACGCTCCCCTGCGCTCAAATATTTTTCTGAATATCTCAAAATCCCTTCCCGAATGAAGCTTCTCCGGCTTATGGATTATCTCAATGTCGGAATCAAAGATCACGGGCTCAAGCCTGACCTGCTCGTGGACCTCTCCCTCCCACACGAAGCTCCTGAGCCTTTTGTAAAGCTTGGGGCGGAGCTCTCTGTCATAATTATATGTCGTGTTGTATTCAAGCTGGTTCGTGTACAGGAACTGGACGATGTCTATCGCCGGGTCAAGTACCGATTTGAGTTTCCTGAACCGCTCCTGATTCTCTTCATCGATGATCTCATCCGCATCTGCGGAATAAATATAATCGCAGCGGCATTTTGAAAAAGCAAAATTCCTTGCAGCCGCGAAATCATCAGTCCACTCAAAATCATATATCCTTGACGTAAAGCCCGCTGCCACGGTCTTTGTGCCGTCCGATGATCCCGTATCCACGATGACCGTCTCATCCGCTATGCACTCAAGGGAAGACAGACAGCGCGCCAGCACGTTCTCCTCATTCTTCACGATAAGACATACGCTTACGGTCATGGTATATCCACCGGTACCGAGCCCTCATCTATGAGCTTTATCATGACGGGAACAATATCCGGATCAAACTGCGTACCGGAACACTTTACAAGCTCATTTTTCGCAAACTCCACCGAAAGTGCCTTCCTGTAGACCCTCGGGCTCGTCATCGCGTCAAAGGAGTCCGCTATGCAGATTATCCGCGCTATCTCCGGTATCTCCTTTCCCGAAAGATGCTTGGAGTATCCCTTTCCGTCCCATCTCTCGTGATGGTACTGCGCCCCGTCCGCGATATCCGGAAGCGCCTTAAAATCCTTAAGTATTATACCTCCTATATCCACGTGTGTCTGAATGGTGGAATATTCGATATTATCAAGCTGTCCCGGCTTCTGCAGTATCACGTCGGTTATTCCGATCTTTCCGATATCGTGCAGCATTCCGATCCAGTATACCCTTTCCTGCTCGGTATCGTCGTATCCCATCTTTTCCGCAAGGAGCTTCGCGTACAGGGCAACCCTCAGCGAATGTCCCTGTGTATAAGGATCCTTTGCGTCGATGATATTCGCAAAGGTCGTAAAGCTCTCCAGGAGGACTGCCTGTATCTCCTCCTGCCACTTCCTCAGCTTGCTGTATCTTCGGTAGTTTATCTCATCCGTAATGAATACGGTCATCGTTATTATGAAGGCCGCTATCACAAGCCAGAACACAGGCGAATCGGTCATCTGGAAGTTTTCCTTGTAGTAGAGCCTGTATTCCGTGACCTCCTGCTCGCCTACCGAGATCATTACGAGACCGAAGGTCTTCTGCTCCCCTGAGGCAAGCTCTGCTGTCTGCTTATCGGGATCTACTACCAGTGTATGATCAGATATTTCAAAATCACCGTTCCACGAGCTGTCTATCACGAAATCCGAGCCGAAGTCTATCTCCGCCTGCCATTCGAGCACATCCCCGTTGCCGTTGTTTGTTATGACGAAATCATACTCCATGCCCTTGCTCATGCCGGCCACGCTGTGCTCACTCCACTCCTTGGATCTTTCACCGGTTATGGAAAGCTCACTGTCTTCGGCCGAATCAGGCTCTCCCTTTACGACATAGGTACGGTCCCGCATATTGTGGTAGTAAATGAAAACGCCCAGAAGCACCATGGCATAAAATAGAAACAACATGGTGTAGATCCTTCTGTTCTTATATATATTTTTGGAAAACCAGCCCTTATCCTTCATTTTCCTTTTCTACCAGATTCATAGCTCCATAGGTCTCCCTGAGCTTCGGCTTTTCTATCTTGCCGGTAGCGTTTCTCGGAACCTCCGCAAATATGATCTTTCTGGGTCTCTTGTACTTAGGAAGCTTCTTGCAGAATTCCTGCACCTCTTCCTCCGTGCATGTAAAGCCCTTCTTTATTTCTATTATCGCCGCGGCTATCTCACCGAGCCTCTTGTCGGCAAGTCCTATCACCGCGACATCGTTCACCGGATCAAAGCCGTGGATGAAGTCCTCGATCTGCACGGGATATATATTCTCACCGCCGGATATGATAACATCCTTCTTCCTGTCGACCAGATAATAAAACCCTTCTCCGTCCTGCTTTGCCATGTCTCCGGTGTAAAGCCAGCCTTCGGCATCCATGACCTCATCGGTAGCTTTCTCATCGTGATAATAACAGACCATTACCCCGGGGCCCCTCACGGCAAGCTCTCCGACCTCGCCCTGCGAAACCTCCTGCCTCTGCTCATCCACTATCTTGCATTCCCAGCCGTAGCCGGGTACGCCTATGGCGCCGACATGGTCTATATTCTCTACTCCGAGATGCACACAGCCGGGACCTATCGATTCGGACAGGCCGTAGTTCGTATCATAGGCATGCTCCGGGAAATAATCCCTCCAGTGTCTTATCAGCGACCTCGGTACGGGCTGGGCTCCGATATGCATGAGCCTCCACTGCGACAGCTCATAATCCTCAGCCTTAAGTTCTCCGCGGTCAAGCGCATCGAGTATATCCTGTGCCCAGGGAACCAGAAGCCACACTATCGTGCATTTCTCCCTCGACACCGCGTCAAGTATGAACTCGGGACGGATCCCCTTAAGAAGGACAGCCTTGCTGCAGGAGACAAGCGACCCGAACCAGTGCATTTTTGCTCCGGTGTGATAGAGCGGAGGGATGCATAAGAACACATCATCCTTTGTCTGTCCGTGATGCTTCTGCTCTACCGCAGCCGAGTGGGTCAGCGCCCTGTGCTTATGCAGTATTGCCTTCGGAAATCCCGTAGTTCCGCTTGAAAAATAGATGGCGGCATAGTCATCATCCGTAAGCTTTATGTCGGGAGCTACCGATGAGCAGTCCGCAGTATGGGAGTTATAGCTCTCGGCAAAGGTCGGACAGTTTTCTCCCACATAGAATAAAAGCCTGTGCTCCGCTATCCTGTCAGCTATCTCCTCTACTCTTCCTATGAACTCGGGACCGAATACAAGAATGTCCACCTCAGCAAGATTAACGCAGTATTCTATCTCATCCGGCGCATATCTGAAGTTCAGCGGCACGGCGAGTGCTCCCGTCTTCAGCACTCCGAAATAGATCGGAAGCCACTCCAGGCAGTTCATAAGAAGGATCCCGACCTTGTCGCCCTTCTGTATCCCCCGTCCTATGAGCATATTCGCAAAACGGTTTGCCTTCTCGTCAAATATCCGCCATGTTATCTCCCTCCTGTAAGGCTCATCCGATTCGGACTGAATAAGATCGTATTCCCTCCACGTCATGCGCCTGATATCCTTTATCATTGGATTCAGCTCAACGAGTGCGATCTCGTCCCCGTGTTCTTTTGCATTTCTTGCTAATAATTCCGTGATCGGCATTTTTTCTTTCCTCATTTCCGTAGTTTTTATGTCATGAAAACAGCTCTTCCGCCATTTCACCAATTTAGTAGTATAACATACTTCCTAAGTCCTGCGGAAGCCTGATATAAATCTCGAAACAAATGATTCGATGAAATAAAGGACCGTTCCGGCAGTCCATACCACGATGAAATTCACAAGGAAGGACAGCGGAAAAACGACATGCAGTCCTATATAGAAGCCTATATAGCCGGAACAGAAGCACTGAACGAGATATAGCGGAAGTGCCATATTCCCCAGATAAACGATAAACGAATGAAGTCCTCTGTGTCTCTCGAAAAACAGCTCAAGCCCCTCATCCAGGAGGCTTCCGAGAAGCAGGGCAGAAAGGCCGGTCCCTGCCGCCCCTGAAAGGATGAGCCCGTTTGAGATATACGGGATGTGAGTCAGCTCACCGCACATGAATAAGACGAAGCAGATGACTGTAAGCACTGCGCTTACCCTTCTCAGGACCGCAGTGTCCCGGGCCAGAGGATGACCGCTTATCATCATCTCTCTTAAGACATAGCCTGCGATCATCGCGAAGAGTCCTATAACGTAAAGCCTTTCATGCCTGTCTCCCAGCACAATATAGGCCGCTGCAAGAGCTGTGCATATCGCCGTTCTCATCCCTTTCCCCGTATATTTTCCCATAAAGAAAAGGATCACATAGAAAACCAGGATTGACGTGATGAACCAGTAAAGTGTCGGATAAATAAAAACGGCAAAAAGCTGTGATGGATCAAGAAACGAAAAATACCCCCGAAGCCAGGTCAGGGCATAGGCTATGACCGTTATCGGGAGTATCCTTATAAGCCTTTTTGAATACCATATATGCAGCCTGTTCACCGGAGTCGCATCAATGGAGGGCGCAAGCGTAAATCCGCTCACCATGAAGAACAGGTTGTTGCCGAGATCCTGCCCGAAGAGCGTTAAGAACTTCCACTCTCCGGGAAGTATCGTATTGCAGTGATATAAAAAGATCATGATGCAGGACACAGCCTTCACTATGTCCACTATCGCAAGCTTCGGGCGTTCAGCCATCTGCCTCCTCGTCAACATCCATCTTAGCACGGATGATCTTCTTTGTTGAATTCTTTAAGAACGGATATCTGCGGACCTTGAGCGCCGTTATGGCACGGTACGTGGGCTGGGTGCTGTTATATCCGTCTATTATCTCCTGCAGCTTTTTCGCTGCATCCTCTTCGGAAAGACCTTCCTGCTCAGCCACGTCCGGATCCGGATAGATCCTCGCGGTGAGCCCGTTGTCCTCCCCCGCTATCACTACCTCTCCTACAAGATCATTTGACAGAAGAGTGTTTTCGATCTCCTCGGGAGAAATATTCTCACCGTTGCTAAGGATGATAAGATTCTTCAGTCTTCCCGTGATATAAAGATATCCGTCCTCATCCATGCGTCCCAGATCCCCTGTGCGCAGCCAGCCGTCCGAGAAGGCCTCCTCCGTCTCCTTCGGCATCTTGTAATAACCCTTCATCACGTTCGTGCCCTTCACCTGGATCTCACCGTCCACAAAGCGGATCTCCATGTTGGCAAGCAGCTTTCCCACAGATCCCGGGCGGTTTCCGTTCTCACCGTTCGTACTTATCGTCGGCGAGCATTCCGACATGCCGTAGCCCTCGCATACCTGTATGCCGTATTTCTCAAAGATCCGTATATAGGAAGGATCAAGATGCGCCCCTCCCGAGAATATATACTGAAGGTTCTCCCCGAATATCTTATTCGCGGTCTCACGCCTGGACGCTTCGTCTGCGTCCGCGGGAAGACGCTTTGCTATGGTTTCTATCATGAGCGGTACCATGAGAAGGATATTGGGCTTCACCCTGCCTATATTCCTTACCATATGGAGCAGGGAATCGTTGATATAGATGGTCGCCGCCATGGAAAAGCCCTTCATCCAGTCCATGACAAGACAGTAGGCATGATGCACCGGCAGCACTGAAAGCATGGTGGTTCCCGGCGGGAAAGAGACAACGACGTTTACTACATCGTCATAAAGATTACGCTGTGTGAGCATGACGCCCTTGCTCTTGCCGGTAGTCCCCGAGGTAAATATTATCGTGCAGACATCATCGCTTCCCGGTCTGTCCTCCGCAGGCAGCGCCGCATCACCGGCCTCTTCCGTCAGCGCCTTAAATGATATGATGTTTTCGCCATCGAAGTCCGCATCCTCTCCGAGTATCACATAAAGCCTTACCGCCGGACACTTCTCCTTTACCTCATCTATAAGTGAGGCCAGCCTCGGAGCGATAAAAAGAGCCTCGGAATCAGAGCGGTTGATAAGATCGCAGAGCTCTTCTCCCGGAAGCACCGGATCCAGCGGCACCGCTGTCATCTTTCCGCTTACTATACCGAAATATGACGCGATCCACTCGTAGGAGCTCGTGCCGATCATCGCTATCTGCTTTCCCTCAAAGCCCCTTTTAAGCAGCGCATTCGTTACCTTCTTTCTGTCCGAATCAAGCTCCTTATATGTTTTCTCCGGGATCTCCTTTTTATCCATCCACCTTACGGCGGCAAGGGACGGATATTTTTCCACCGTATCTTCCAGAAGACGGACTATGATAGTCTCCTGTTCTCTCATAAAGGATTCCTCCTTTCATCCTGGGGCGTATCTGCCCCCTGCAGGATTATCAGGTAAGTGACTCAAGAAGATCAAGGGCTTCGCCGATCGTCGTGATCTTCAGCGCCTCATCCTCCTCCAGCTCGATATCAAAGGTATCCTCGAGATCGCCGAGAAAGGTCATGAAGCTGAGCGAATTAAAGCCCAGATCCTCTCTGAACCGCATATTCTCCGTCAGCTCTCCCACGCTCTTGTCACAGTAGTTTGCAACGATTTCCAGAAATTCTTCCCTGTTGTCCATAACATCCCCCTCCAGATTTAACTCGTAGTTATCAGTTCTCCTATAGTAATGTCCGGCTCATCCACTCCGCGGAACATCATCTTCATCATATAATAATAGAGCGTCTGCATATCGTCATAGCTCAATACCGCCTTCTGGAAATGATAATCGAATATCATCCCGCCGTCATTTGTGCTGTGAGTAACGGTCAGATAGATCCTCTTTGTCGCGGCACCGTTCGGATACCAGAAGGAGCGGGCATTGATGCCCCGCAGATGCTCGTTCTGCACACGCACGGGCATGGGCTGGTAGGTCAGCGACATCGAAATATACTCCGTATTGTCAGGCGCCCCGTAGAGATCCTTCAGCATCTTGTCCACCAGCACGGGATCATAGTTGCAGTGAAGGTATATCCTGTTCATGACATCCTGCATCTCGTAGAGCGCATCAAGGAACTCCGTGTCCGGCGTGATGATGGTGCGGCAGGGGAATGAAAGCACCCGGCTCCCCCCGCAGGTCCACTCCGAATGGGTCGAGCGTCTTGATACGAAATTCCTTAACGTGATATCCTCCTGGCCCCCGTTCATCTTTGAAAGATAGGTGCGCATCGAAAGCAGTATCAGGTTCGTCATCGACACGCTCTGATTAGCGCAGAAATCAAGAAGCGCATTCGTAGCCTCCGGCTCCAGATGGAAATCCGCCACTCCCACCGAACGGTCCTTCGTCTCCACATCCGCCGCGCGCAGGGATTTATCACCGTGATTCTTCCTGCTCTCCTGCAATACCCTGAATCCCTTGATATCGGAATAGATAGGCTCACCGTTCTCCGTCAGATAATCATGCCAGAATTTCTCATCCTTCGCCCGGCGCTTTTCATTATTGGCTTTTGCCAGATCGTTTATCAGCACCTCCTCAAAGGAAGCCAGCGGCTTGGGATATTCGGAGCCGAACCTGTAATGGCAGTACAGCTCCATGATATCGCTCACCATGACTATAAGTCCTGACGAATCCACAAGGCGGTGGTCTATGTGGATGTACATGCCGTTATAGCCCTCGGGCATGCGTACCATCGTGATCTCCACCATCGGTATCTCCGGCTCGCTGAATTCCTCATAGGTCTTTTCCTGGAGAAAAGCATCCGCATCCTGCATGGACCGGTCGGAAAGGTCTATATAAGGTATGTCCCGGTTATCACTGTCCGCGATGTACTGCATCACGTTGCCGTCCTTATCCGGCGCCGTAAACCTTAGTCTCAGGCATTCATACCTCTTGAATTCATCCTGTATGCACTTCTTTAAGAGCCCGAAATCGATCTCTGTCTGAAGTCCCGAGAATACGCTGATATTGCAGCACCTCTGCGTCCCTGTCTCCTTGATCGGCAGATACTGAAGCATCTGTCCCACGTTCAGCGGATATAATTTCTTCTCCATACGATCCTCTTTCTATATATTTTGTTGTTAATTGCTCGCTGGGATAAGATATTTTCTTCTTGAAGAAAACATCTTATCCCATTGAGCGCTTTACACTGAGTATTAATATTTATCCGTGTCCTTCGCGTTTGCTATGGCCTTCGCCGCGATATCATTTATCTCATCATTTATCGCCTGGCCGCTCTTCCTGTCACCGGCCGGTATCCCCGCCTTCTTCTTAAGCTTCTTTATCGCCCCAAGCTTCTGGCTGAAAAGCCACTTCCTCATCTTCTTATCCTTGTACATCAGCTCCCAGCAGAAATGCGCGCTCTGCCAGAAGACACGCCCCTTCTCATACCTGGTGAGCTTATATGAGACTCCCGCCTTATCCATTGCGGCAAGTGTGGGATCCAGCGTATAGGACGGTACTATGAGCGGATCGTCGGACGAATGGAAAAGCCACACCGGTGTCCCCTTGAGTGCCTTTATCCTCTCGGGATTAGCAGCCCCGCATGCAGTGACTACCGCCGCAAAGGTATCCGGATGCTCCGTCGCAAATACCAGCGCTCCGAAGGCTCCCGAGGATACCCCCGTAAGATACATCCTGTCGCTGTCTATCTTATATTCGTCCCTGATATGCCCGATGAGCCTCCACAGCACCGTAAGCTGCGGCATGGGCCAGAAGGGCGAATTTGAATGTCCTGCTATGAACTGGCTTAATGTCGTCCAGTTGTCCTCTTCATCGTACCTTACCGTGCACTGCGGCGCAAGTACTATGCATTCATTTTCTCCGTTTTCCGAATCCTCCGCCCAGACTGTAGCCATATCCATCTTTTTCAGTATGGCCGATACCGGCTCCTGTACCTCTCCTGTCCCGTGAAGTCCCACGACCAGCGGATATTTTTTCTTCGGGTTGTATTTTGTCGGAACATAGAGCTCATAAGGCATGTTTATCTCATATTCCTCATCATAAAAGGATCCCTCACTGAAAAGCGCACGGGTCTCCGCTCCCGAGTCTCTGTGCAGGCGGATCTCATAATGATCGCTCCCATGCTCCGAGCTTCCCGCGTCGATCGTAATGAGCACATCAAGATCCTGGTCAAAGCAGGCCTCCCTTTTATCAAGGCGTACGATATATCCGCCGTAATACTCATAATAAGGGATCTCACCGCCCGCAATGTAATCTCCCATTTCCGGATCAAGCTCCGGAAATCCGAACCTTCCCGCGTCCTTATCCGCACGTATGCTGATATAAAATTCAGGCTCATACTCAAGCTTCAGCAGCGCTCCGAAGCAGTCTGCCGGAACCTCCACTTCATATTTTTTCTTATCCGGCCTGAATTTTAAGAGGCTGTCGGGTTTTGCGTTTATCGTGAATGTCATGCTGCTTATGGGATCCATGTCTTTTCTCCTCCTTCTTCATCTTTCGGGTATCGTACCGTCTTCGTACGCGGAAAGCAGTACCGTAAGCTCCGCTATCTGCTCACGCAGCTCACGCCCCGTATCTGTCTGTTCCACCAGTATCCTCTCCATGCTCGTCTCGACTATCTCGGAATCAGAGACGATGTCGGTTTCATTCCTTATCGCATCCTGAGCCGATGTGAAGGGCTCATGAGCCACAAGCCTCAGCCCGTGCGAATTATATACAAGAGTATATCCCGCTATCCCGGTCTTTGACTGATATGCCTTCGAAAAGCCTCCGTCTATGATAAACAGCTTGCCCCCGCAGAGCACGGGAGATTCTCCCTTCTTAAGCTCCACCGGCACATGCCCGT
>CACZRA010000298.1 GCA_902783395.1 uncultured Lachnospiraceae bacterium | reverse complement strand
TTCACAAGGCTGTCGATGATGGGAGCCGTCCTCCTGCATTGCCAGACTATGGCATTGTATACGGGCTCTCCTGTATTTCTGTCCCATATCACGGTGGTCTCCCTCTGATTGGTGATACCGATGCATGCTATATCCTCTGACCTGGCTCCTATGAGCGCCATAGCCTCGGCCATGACCGAAAACTGGGATGACCATATCTCCATGGGATTATGCTCCACCCAGCCGGGCTTGGGATAATGCTGAACAAATTCCTTCTGGGCAACGGATCTGACCACTCCCCTTTTGTCAAACAGTATGCATCTGGAGCTCGTTGTCCCCTGATCCAGAGCCATCACATATTTTTCCATCTTCTCCTCCGGTATGTATAAAGTTTTATTTAACTGTTACAGCCTGATCTCTTTATTCAGCGATACGGAATAGATCATCTTCTCGGACTCCTTCACCCCGAGTAGCTGGCAGAGCGCATCCGCATAATAATCAAGCTGCTTCTGATAGCGGTCCTTGAGAGTCTTTTCATCCTTTACACTGTCAGTCTTGTAATCAATGACAACGACTCTGTCCTCTTCCGAAAAGAAGGCATCTATTATCCCCTGGACCATGATCCTGTCTTCTTCGGGATATGATCCGTCTACTTCCGAAGCCGGAACCGATATTATAAAGGGCTGCTCTCTGTAGAGCTCTTTTTTAGCGGCGGCCTCCCTCATTCTTCTGCATATATCAGTCTTCAGGAAATTGATGATATCATCCGTTTTGATATATTCACGCTCATCACTCCTGAGCTTCTTCTGCATGACCAGACCGTCGAGATAGTCCTTCACCTTTTCCTCCGCGGGCTCCATATCAAGCGGGAGGTTCTCATATGCGGTATGTACTGCCGTTCCTCTCAGAGCTCCCGCCGTGGGTATGACGCGGTCTCCCCGCGGGTCGGAGGCTATGGACACTCCCTTCTCCTCCATTGCCTCGTGCTTGATGAAGGATACCGATACCTTTTGCGGGACCGCCAGTGAGCTTTCGTACGGATATACATAATTGAGATCCCGCAGTATCCCCTCCGTTTCCTTCCCGCCAACGCCCTCCTTAAGCTCCAGCACCCTGCCAACGGCCGGTCCGGCCTCAGCGGATGATATTTCTCCCTGCTCCGCCTGCTTCTCAAAGGGTATCTCCTGATACGTCATTTCACGCGCCATATCGACAAAATCCCTCAGGGCTCCCGCTTCCGAAGGATCGGTCTTAGGCACGGAGCTTTCGTTCTTTCCGGCCGTGAGTATGAGTTTATTCTCGGCCCTTGTCATCGCTACATACAAAACCCTCATTTCTTCGCTTCTTGCGGATGCGGCCATCTTTTTCGCAATGATCTTCTTGATAAGGGTACGTATCTTCAGATTTCTCTCCCTTATCACCAGGTCAATGCCCGCTCCGAGATCATCATCAAAAAGGATGCGCGCGCTCGAATCCTTCATATTCATCTTTTTGCCGAGACAGCTCACAAAGACCACGGGAAACTCCAGTCCCTTCGAGTGGTGGATGGTCATTATCCGCACGGCATCGGTATATCCGCTTCCGCCGGCTTCACCGAAGTCTATCTCGTATTTTTTCATATTGTCTATATACCGGAGAAACTTGAAGAGTCCGTGAAAGCTGGTCTGCTCATAGTCAGCTGCTCTTTTCTTGAGAAGCCTTAAGTTCCCCTCCCTTCGGATCCCGTCGGGAAGCGCTCTTACATAGTGGTCGTAATTAAAATCAAATATTATCCTGTCAACGAGCTCATGTATCGGGGTATATACGGACATTTTCCTGTATCTGTCGAGCATATCCGTGAAGCCCCTGCATTTTTCGGCAAGAGCGGTTTTATTCTCCCCGGATGCGGCCGAACGTAGGCTGTCATAAAGATCACCGCCCTCAGCTGCGGTCCTTACATAGACCATGTCGGATGCGGAAAAGCCCCCGAAATATCCCATCATCACTCCGGCAAGCGGGATATCCTGTCTCGGGTTGTCTATTACCTTCAGCAGGTTCATTATCTCCTTTATCTCATAGGAGAGCAGATACCCGCTCTTTGAATCAAATACGAGCGGTATGCCTTCGGCCGCAAAAACGTCGGAAAAGGTATCGGAAGCACCGCTGACCGATCTCAGCAGGATCACGATATCTCCGTATCCGCAGCGGCGCAGGCTGTTGTCCTTCCTGCTCTCCAGCATCAGGCCGTCGGACACGAGCTGTCTGATCCTTGAAGCTATCGCCCTCGCTTCGGATGTGAGCTTGTCCTCTTCCCCGTCCGGATCATATTCCACGGCCAGGTATTCACTGCTCCAGCCGGGCTGGTCATGCTCATATATTTCCCCGTAATGCAGGCTCTGGTCATCATCGTACAGGACTCCGCCGCACCGCTTTGACATTATCGGCTCAAAGACACAGTTAACGGTCCCGGTGACATCGATGCTGCTCCTGAAATTCTTCGACAGCGTGATGAGCCTTGACGAGGCGTCTTCCCCTGTAAGATAACTCTCGTATTTTTCCATAAAGAGCGCCGGGCAGGCATCCCTGAAGCTGTATATGCTCTGCTTTACGTCTCCCACGGTCACATAATCATGACCGTTTGAAATAGCCGTAAATATGGCCTCCTGAACCCGGTTGCAGTCCTGATACTCATCTATTATGAGCTCCCTGTAACGGGAGCTTATCTGCGCCCTCGTCTCAGCATCCTTAAGGATGTCAAGCGCCATGTGCTCGAGATCGGAAAAATCAACTACTCCACGCTCCCTCTTGGCCTCCCCGTACTTATCCATATATTCCAGGGCAAGCTCTGCCAGCATCGCGATAGTCGGATGGCACATTTCCAGTTCATATAAAATATCATCCGTACTTTTTGCAAAGAGGTCCTTCGCAAGCTCGGACTGTACCAGTCCCTTCGCTCTGTTTCTGAGCCCCTTCACCTTTTCCCTCATCTCCGGATCTATGGAATCGTCCGACCGCCTTGAAAGGGTCGTAAACTTTATATCCTTCAAAGCATCTCGCAAGCCGTTATATGTCCCGGTCTTTTCAAGCTGCCGGATGAGCCTGATATCGTCTTCTATATTCTCCCTGTAGACAAAGGGACCCCCGGGGGCATCACAAAGCTCCAGGGCTTTTTGCGATATGGAAAGCGCAAGCCCAAGCTTCTCTTCCGCGATCCCCATAAGCTCCTTCATGAAACCGGCCGCTTCAAGCTCCGCTTCCGTCTTTGCCCCGTATTCCTTCATCATGGACGAGATATAGCCTGCGGGATCAGGTCTTGCCACGGCGAACCTGTACACGCTGTTTACGGCATCGATCAGCTCCGAATCGTCCCTGCCTCCCGAAATCCTGTCTATAAGGTCAAAAAATCTCTCATCCCCGGATTCGTATCTGTTTCCGATAAGCTCCTCCATGACATCAGCCGAGATGAGCTTCAGCTCACCCTCATCGGCAACACGGAAGGAGGGATCGATATTGCATACATTGAAATGCTCCCTTGCCAGATTAAGGCAGAAGCTGTCTATCGTATTTATGTCTGCCGTATAGATCAGAGTCATCTGTCTTGAAAGATGCTCCCTGATCTCATCCGTAAGCTCATCTGACATTAATCTTTCGGATATGGCATCCCTTATCCTGTCCCTCATCTCTGCTGCAGCCGCCTTTGTGTAGGTCACTATCAGGAGCTCGTTTACAGAGTACCCGTCGTTTATCATCAGGCTCATCACACGCTCTGTAATAACAGCCGTTTTTCCCGATCCCGCAGCCGCAGAAACAAGTATATTGTGCCCTCTGTCCTTTATGAAGCTTAATTGTTCGTCTGTGTATTTCATTGCTCTGTCCACGCTCCCGGAAAATCATGTACGGAAAGCCGCCTGCTGCGTCCGCCGTCACATATCTCTTTATAGGCGCAGTAATCGCATCCGGAGCTGCTGCCAAGTGAATAAGGACTCCTGGAGACATCACCTCCGGCTATCTGCTTTCTCAGTCTGTCCGTAAGTCTTACCGTATGATCCATGAGACCTTTAAGCTCTTCCTCGGTATAGAGCTTTGCCGATGCTTCGGGAGAACCGTCCTTTTTGTATCCGGCGGGGATGACTATCGATCTGCCTCTGCTCTCAATGTCCCCGTCAAAGGCTTTCACAGCCTCCATATCGGCATTCACAACTCCTCTAAGCTTTAATTCCTTTCGGACGGCTTCTTCTATTTCCTCGTCGGTGCTGCCCCGTCCGCCCTCGATCACAGGGTCGTCCACATGATAATAAAAGAGTCCCGCAGGCCGCACTGTACGTCCGCCCGGAGATAATGCGGCATTTCTTATATCAAGTGCCGCATTCAGATAAAGCGGGAGCTGTATATCAAGTCCATGGTATATCCTGTCGGGATCAAAGGTTTTATTTCCCGTTTTATAATCTATCACATCGAGGAATATCCCCGAAGGAGTCACAGCCTCATCGCATCTGTCGATCGTCCCCTTAAGCCCGGCAAGAGTAAAGCTTCTCTCGAAATAGATATTATTGAAAGCGCCCTGTCTCGATTGATAACGCAGGGTATCTATGCTTCTTTCCGCATAGCTCTTCAGCCTTTTCAGCGCATGTGCATATCTGGCATTGGATGATATAAGAGCCGCTATCCTGCCCTGTGAATCGGGTGAGGAAGCATCCGCTATCGCGCTCTCAAGGATAATACGGGCTTTATCGTCATCAACCGTCGTAAAGGTCAG
>CACZRA010000297.1 GCA_902783395.1 uncultured Lachnospiraceae bacterium | reverse complement strand
CGGCGATGATACGTGATATTTCGGGAATAACCCTGCCCTCCAGTCCGTTCGGATATCCCTTGCCGTCATATCTTTCATGGTGATACTTGGCTCCGTAGCCTATCCTGACATCATCATGTATGCCCCTCAGGATATGATATCCGCTGACCGGATGGATACGAAGCTGGTCAAATTCCTCTTCCGTCAGCTTCCCCGGCTTGTCTATGACCTCCTTGGGAATCCGGATCTTACCCACGTCATGCAGAAGTGCGGCATTATAGATAAGCTGCTGCTCCTCTTCCGATTTTCCGAGCTTTTTTGCCAGCATGACAGAATAATCCGCCACACGCCTGGAATGACCGCTCGTATAACGATCCTTCGCGTCTATCGTTGTAGCAAGTGAACGTATCACGTTCATGTTTACTACCCTGAGTCTTTCAAGTATCTCCTGCTCCCTGTCCTCCGCGCTTGCGATCTTCCTGACGGATACGTAGCAGAAAACAAAGACTATGACAAAGATCAGGGTTGAAATGATAACGCCCGTCATGATCTGTATATACAGATTGCGGTACATCAGCGAGTTATCAGCAACGATCACAACATGCCAGTCGGTAGATATCCGGTCGGTAAATACCGTGCTCCGTTTTCCGTCTAAGGTCATTGCAAACTCATTGCTGTCATCAGAATATATCTCAGACAGCAGTCCGCTCCATACCGGATCGGACATGTAGTCTTTGCCGATCTCGCCTTTATCTGCATGGGCTATTACAAGACCTTCATCATCTACGATAAAGCCGTATCCCATATCTCCCATCGTCATCTGCTCGGTTATGCTCTGTACTTCATTCAGCACTATATCAAGCGCAATAACGCTTTGTCCGTCCGACAGCATCTGACTGAAGGAAACTACTATCTCTCCTGTCTGTGCATCCACATACGGCTCGGAAAGGACCATCTCCCCGTTTGCCTCGATCCCCTCCTTGTACCAGCTCCTCTCCTGCGGAACATAATCATCAGGCGGCACCCACCCGGCACCGTCTATGTAGTCACCGTTCAGGTAACCGTATATCCCCGTAAAGTTGTCATCGAACTGTTCCTGCATGCTGGCGGTCTGTCTGAGAAGGTATTCCGTTATCTCATCCCGGTCTGCCCCGATCTTTATCATATGATCTACCGACCCCGCGGCAAACCAAAGTACATTTCCGCCTTTATTCAGATAGTTCTCGACCATGGTCGCCTGGCTTTTCATATTGCTGACGCCAAGATCCTTGATGTCTTTTTCCGAGCTTCTGAAAAAGGAGTTGAAGATGAAAGCAAGCATCACCGACTGCAGGACAAATATCAAAACGATCGTGATGATAAACTGTTTTGTGGCTTTGTTTTTCATTCTTAATATTTTATAGCATTAAGTGTGGATAAACAATGCCTGATGCGCCAATTGATGTTACACTTCAGTCATCAATGGTATAATGGTCTGAGTTCCAAAAATTATAATCCGATCATTCCTACCGGGCAGTAATATGTATCTTTGTTAAGCGGAAAGACTCTGTCCGATGTATCAATTACCAGACCTGTAGCTATAGGCATCTTATACTGTTCAAGGATTTTGAAATTCTTATCTGCCTTATCTTTTCCCACTCCTTTTTTAATCTCAATCGGGTACAGTGTCTGATTGATATCAAAGATCAGATCTACTGCTTTCCGGTCCCGGTCCCTGTAATAGTACAGTGTGTTTTCGATTCGCTTTCCGGCATTACGTATGCTCTTAACTATCTCGCTGACAACATAAGTTTCAAAAAAAGCACCTGACATTGGGGATGATTCCAATATCTTAGAATCTGTCCATCCACACAAAAAAGCACACAATCCTGTATCCATAAAATACAGTTTAGGAGATTTTATTATGCGTTTCGATCAGCGCAGTTCTTCCCGCTAAAGTTTCTGATGCTTTTTCTAGGATTTCATGTGTGTTTGAACCGGTAAGAATATACATCATAGAAATGCGCGTTCCCTCTTTCACTCACTTCAATTTGGCTTCGTCTATTTTTATCTTGATCTCCTCCATCAGGCCAGTAGCCTTCTGTATCTCGTCAATTATCACCGGAGTTTGGTGTGCATCCAAAAATAGACCGGGATCATCCGTCGCAAGCATACGCTCTCTACCATTGTCCAAGGAAACATACTCATAGTCCGGAAACAGTTTTCTTACCATGGTCGACTTACCTGTCTGCCTGGCACCATACAGAGTTATACAGGCATATTCCCCTGCAATATTTATGATTTTTTTTTCGAGTTGTCTGTGGTAATACATTGCAGCTTCCTCTTTTGGATCATTCTATCAATTGATTATATACAAAGATTCGGCGAAATCAACATTCGATTGTTGTTTTTGCCGAATCTTTCAGATGGAGTAAACGATGCAGTATACGAACACCCTACTGAAAAAAATCGGAGCCACCTCCGCCATCAATCAGCTCCATCGTCTCTTTATACGGAAATTCCCTACTGTCACCCGTATAGTGCAAAACAACTGTTAACTTATTGCTATCAATATAAATCTTATCTAACAGTAACTCAAGCAATTTCTCTCGTTTTTCAGTATCTTTCGCATCTCCGAAAAACTGTTCGAGCCATCGAGTGATGTCTTTCAGCTTCAAGTCATACTTCTTTCGTTGCTGCTCTGCCGCAAGTTCATCCGTAAGCAGGTTCCTCTGAAGCTCCAGTTCCTGCATCCTTTGCTGTGTTGTCTCATTAATGACACCCATCTCTATCGCTTTCACGATATTTGCAAGCTTCTTATTTACCTCTTTAATCTGCGCTTCAATCGTCTTCTCAAAGGCTCCGCCATCATCATACTGCTCCTTGTAATACTCAAAGCACTTCTTGGCGACCATGATCCTAAACGCTTCATCCCAAAGCAGATCATCCAGAACATACGAAACCATTGTTTCTATAAGGTCTTTCCTCTGATTCTTCAGCGAGCACTTATGAGACCTATGATTCTTGCAAGAATAGTAATAAAACAGCTTCCCGCTCTTGCCGGTTCCGCTGACACCTTGGAGCGAACCATTGCATTTCGCACAGAAGATATGATTGCTGAGCCAATAATCCGCTATCTCAGTTTCGGGTACTACCTTCTTAGGAGCCCCCTTTCCACCATGCTTATTCGCATCGAGCCGCTCCTGAACCTTTTGAAAAAGCTCATCATCTATGATTCGAGGCATTCCGTCCTCTATAACCGTTTCACCCCATCGGTATTCCCCGATATATGCTCTGTTCGTCAAGATATGCCGGAGCGAATTTATCGTGAAATCATTGCCTTTCGATGATTTAAGCCCTGACTCTTTTAAGCCATTACATATCTTCTTAAGCGGCTTTCCGTCGGCATATTCCGCATAGATACGCTTTACGATAGGCTCTGTTTTGCTGTCTATCTTGTATTTCTCGTTTGGTTTACCTTTGTAACCAAGAACAACCCTGCCGTTATACCATGCTTTCTGAGCATTCCCGTTAAGACCGCGCATAACATTTGCCCGCAGGGATACACTG
>CACZRA010000296.1 GCA_902783395.1 uncultured Lachnospiraceae bacterium | reverse complement strand
TTCTGGTCGAACTCTCCCAGATCATACATATCATATACGGCATATCCCACATTATCCTCTGTAAAGCCCGCCTTGTAAGCAGGCGGGAGCCATACTCCCGTGATGCCGAATTCGGCAAGTCTTCTGGCCTGGGCCTTACACTTGTTCCAGAATACATGGTTGCCCTCTACATACCATTCAAAATACTGGATCAGGGTTTTGTTGGTTTTTACTTCTTTTGTCTTCTTTTTTTCCATAAGTCATCCTTCTTTTTTTATTTCACCTTATCATACACATTTACGACTGACGGTGCGCTCTGGAGTTTTTGTATTTCGGGTACGATCCCGGTAAAATGCGGTGTCTTGAAATGCGCGTCAAGGCTTGCCTGATCTTCCCATTCCTCTATGAGCACGTGTTCTCCGGGATGCTCCTGATCCGCATAAAGCGTATACGAAATATTCCCTTTTTCTTCTCTGGTGCGGTCTATGAGTTCAAAAATGAGCTTATAGTATTCCTCCACGCATTCCGGTCTGATATAGTCTCTTGCCGTAGATGTTATCATGATCCTCCTCCGTTCCCTTTAATGAGCTATGCCGGCGCAAACTGGCTGTTATACAGTTCCGCATATTTTCCGCCCTGCTCCATAAGACTGTTGTGGCTTCCCTGCTCCACTATGTTGCCGTTCTCCATGTAAAGGATCAGGTCTGCGTCCTTTATGGTGGACAGCCTGTGGGCGATAACAAAGCTTGTACGTCCCTTGAGCAGATTGTTCATGGCCTTCTGGATTATCGCCTCGGTACGTGTATCCACAGAGCTTGTAGCCTCATCAAGTATGAGTATCGGAGGATTGGACAGCATGGCACGCGCTATCGTGAGCAGCTGCTTCTGTCCCTGGGAGATATTTGAGGCTTCTTCATTGAGCATCGTATCATAGCCGTCCGGCATCGTATCAAAGAAGAACTCGACCTGCGCAGCCTTTGCAGCCTCCCTTATCTCATCTTCAGCCGCGCCCTGCTTTCCGTACGCGATATTGTCATGTATCGTACCGTTAAACAGCCAGGTTTCCTGAAGCACCATTCCGAAGATATCACGAAGATCATGACGCGTCATATCCCTGATGTTCATTCCGTCGATACTGATCTGTCCGCCGTTCGGCTCATAGAATCTCATGAGCAGATTGACGAGAGTGGTCTTACCTGCACCTGTAGGACCTACTATAGCTATCATCTGGCCCTTCTTAACATCGACATTTATATCGGTCATAAGGAGTTTGTCAGGCGTATAACCAAACTTAAGATGTTCAAACCTGATATTTCCTTCCACCTTATCAAGCTTCGTGTAGTTATCAGAAGTCTCTTCCTCTTCCTTCTCATCAAGGACTTCAAATACACGCTCTGCCGAAGCCACCGCTGACTGAAGGGTATTTAAGAGAGAAGCTATCTGGGTGACAGGATTGCTGTACTGCTTCTGATACTGAAGCATAGCCGTGATGCTTCCGATGGATACCTGACCGCCGATGGCAAGGAACGCGCCGACACAGCAGAGGATGATATAGGCAATATTATTGAACACAGCACTGACGGGATTGATTATGGCCGAAAGGAACTGCGCCTTACGGCTCGCCTTGTACAGTTCATCACTCTTGCGGGTATACTCCTCGATCTTCTTCTTCTCGCAGCCAAAGGCCCTGACAACATCCAGACCGCTGAAAGTCTCTTCCGCTATACCGTTCAGCTCTCCCAGCGAACCCCACTGCGCCCTGAAATAATTCTGGGACTTTGACATGATTAACCGGCCTGCGAAGATGGTAAACGGGAGCATTATAAGCCCCAGTATCGCAAGCTGCCAAGACAGCCTGAACATGCATATCACGCATCCAACTATCATCACTACGCTGGAGATGATACGTACGGCAGACTGCTGCAGGGAAGTTCCGATATTATCGAGGTCATTAGTGACACGGCTTAAGATATCGCCCTTTGACTTCGAGTCAAAATAAGAGAACGGAAGCTTCTTTATCTTGCTGTTAACATCCCGCCGAAGCTGCCCCAGCATATCCTGGGTTACACTCGTTACCATCCTTCCCTGGGTTATCGTAAGTGTTGTATCAACTATATACAAAAATCCAAGCACTCTGATGGTTCTCCAGATCCTGAACCATTCAAGTTCGACTCCCGTAGCAACCTTCTGCTGTATTATATTCAGCACTTTTCCGATGATGGACGGGGCGATGACCTCGCATAATGTGGAGATCACTGCGATCAAAGCCACGATCAGCATTTTCGACATCACACCCTTCTTATAGGTGAGCAGTCTCATTATGGTCTTTCCGAAGTTCTTTACCTCAGGCTTTCCTCCCCGCGGACCTCCTTTACCGGAAGATCCTCCCGACTGCATCTTCTCCTGCATCAGGCGCTTCTTCTCTTCCTGCCTGCTCATCTCAGCCAGCTGTTCCGGCGTCATGCTCTTAAGCTTTTCCATCCGCGCCTTTTTTTCTTCAGGAGATCTCTGGCTCATGTTTTCAAGCATGTCCTTTATCTCCTCAGGTGACATGCCTGCTAATTTCTTCTTAAAGCCCTCGCGTCTTTCCTCAGGCATCTGGGACATCATGCCCATAAGCTTCTTTCTCATCTCAGGCGGAAGGTTCTGCATTTTCTCATTCATGCTCCCACCTCACTTTCTGAAAGCTGTGACATGGCTATCTC
>CACZRA010000295.1 GCA_902783395.1 uncultured Lachnospiraceae bacterium | reverse complement strand
TTAATACTCCCGCCCTCGGCAATGACTATACAAAGGCTCTGATAGATACGGATGCAGGTGTCCTGGAGGATCCCTTTGATATCGGGTATTATAGCAGCATTTCCCGGATGAAAAGATCTTTGGAGGATACCTTTGATGAACTGACAAAAAAAGAAGAGGAAAGACTTCGAAGCCTTGACGCAAAGGATGCTCCCGAACCGGGATGGATGCTTATCGGCAGGAGTGTGGATGCTTCATTTATAGGACTTGATTCTTCCTACAGAGCCATTGCATCCATGGACAGATATTTTACTCCGCTCTTTGCGCTTGTCGCATTCATGGTGTGTTTCTCAACTATAACCATAATAGTCGAGGAACAGAAAAAAGAAATAGGGACCCAGAAGGCGATGGGGATGAAAGATCGTCAGATACTCTTCAAATATATGCTTTTCGGTATCACGGCCGCGATCTGCGGGATCGTTATAGGAGCAGGCGGTGCTCTGGGAATGGAATATGTAATAAACGGTTCCATCGGTGAAAGATATCTTTTCGGCTTTATTCCGCTGAAGCTTGATATGAGAATGTATCTTTATATGTCGGTTGCCTTTCTACTGGTTACAGTTACAGCTGTGTTTATTTCAAGCTACAGACTCATAGGCTGTTCGGCCGTGGGACTGATCAACGGCAGCGAGCCGGAGTATAAGAAAAAATGGAAGGCGAGGAAAAGAACGAGACACGGAATGAGGATCTATCTGGGACTGATCTTAAGCAACCTGACACAGGATCTGTCCCGGGTCCTTGTATCGATACTGATAGTACTTGAAAGCGTGCTCATGATAGGAACAGGCTTTACTCTGAGACAGTCTGTCTGGAAGGCGATAGACGAACAGACAAAAGATATCTGGCGTTATGATGTCATGATCGAAACCGACGGGAGTGAGGATGCGCTGCGGAATACGGAACAGCTGCTGGAAAGCATGGGGACCGATCATATATGCATACATAAAGAAAACTGCGTAATGAACACATTCAGGAGACCTGAGCAGACCGGAGTCCGGCTTTATTCATCCGACAGCGGAGATGACCGTTTCAATGAATTCTTCAGTCTTACCGATGAAAAGGGGAGGCCGCTGTACATACCTGAAACAGGAATGCTTATCACGGAAGAGATGTATGAAATGATAGGCCTGGTTCCCGGGAACCGTCTGGAACTGGTGAACACAGATTTCCTTCCGGGGTCTGAAAAGATAACGGGAGTATTCAATAACCGTCTGGATAATTACGCCATAATGTCTGATGAGACGTATGAGAGTATGTTCGGTTCGGTACCGGATAAAAACTGCTTCCTTGTCAAATGCGGTATGACAGATGCCGACACGGTTATCCGCGGAATCTCGGGGGAGGAGGGGGTTAAGGAGATCTGGAAGACCGAGGAGGAGCTGTCCCAATACGATGAAGTAATGACCATGTTCAGTATCATTTTGCTGATCGTGATCATAATGGTGATCATACTGGCTTTTGCGATACAGCTTAATCTCAGTAATATACAGATCAGCAGGAGAATGCGTGATATACTCATCATGCGCGTAAACGGCTTCTCCGTGAAGCAGGTTATCGAATATCTTGCGGGAGAAGCGGTTCTGATAACGGCACAGGGTATCGTCTTCGGTATCCTTATCGGCGTTCCTTTTGCGGGCTATATAATAAAAAACATTGATATCCCTCAGTTTATGTTTGTCAGCGAACCGTTTGTCCCCGCATGGATCGTTTCGGGGCTTCTCTGTGCATTATTTTCTCTGACGGTTAACCTGATAGCCTACCGCAGACTGAGTTTTGTACAGTTGACCGATATATTAAAATACTGATGGTTTTGCTTGACTATGAAGGTCAGAATATGTATAATCTCATTTGTTGTGCAAGGCACGATAATAAACCCATTCAGAGTGATGCGGTCTGAAGGGAGGGATGAAGGATGTCAAGTGTTATCGTAAAAGAGAATGAATCTTTGGACAGCGCGCTTCGCAGGTTCAAAAGGAACTGTGCAAAGGCCGGCATACAGCAGGAGATTCGTAAGAGAGAGCATTACGAGAAACCCAGCGTAAGAAGAAAGAAGAAATCTGAAGCTGCACGTAAGCGTAAGTATTGATAAGAAAAAGGAACGCCCTGATACCGTAAAGTGTCAGGGCGAAATTATTAGATACGGGAAGGATCATGATAGGTTTTGTAAAAGGAACGGTGGATGCCGTAAGTGAGAATACGGCTCTGATAGATGTGAACGGCGTCGGATATGAAGTGAATATCGGCTCCGGCTGTGCGGCTGAAATGCCCGGGACAGGAGAAGAAGTAAAGCTTTATACATATCTGGCCGTAAGGGAGGATGATATGTCTCTCTTCGGATTTCTTCACAGGGAGGAGCTGGAGCTTTTCAGAATGCTTATCAGGGTTTCCGGGATCGGTCCGAAAGGAGCTCAGGGGATACTGTCCGTTATGAGCGTTTCGGATCTGAGATTTGCGATACTGACCGGAGATGCCAAGGCCATATCCCAAGCTCCCGGGATCGGCGGGAAGACGGCGCAGAAGCTTATAGTAGAGCTTAAGGATAAGATAGGGGATGCGGTATCCTATGACCGGGGGGATCTGAAGGGCGCGGATGTGCTGCCTGCCCAGGATGACAGAACGGAGGCTGCAGAGGCTCTTATCGCATTGGGATATTCACAGACCGAGGCATACAGGGCAGTGAGATCGGCAGAAGTACCGGAAAACGCTGACGCGAATACCATACTTAAGGCAGCACTGAAATACTTATGAGTATACCGTGCCGGATATTTCCTTAAAGCATCGGAGTTGATCTATGGAAAGAAGAGTACTGGAAACCAATCTGAATATTGAAGAAGAACGGATGGAGACCTCGCTTCGTCCGAAGAGACTGGATGATTACATCGGTCAGGAAAAGATAAAGGAGCAGATGAGGATATATATAGAGGCGGCAAAAAGCAGGGGAGATGCTTTGGATCATGTGCTGCTTTACGGCCCTCCGGGGCTTGGAAAGACGACTCTTTCCGAGATCATTGCCAACGAAATGGGGGTACATATCAAGGTGACCTCCGGACCTGCTATCGAAAAGCCCGGAGATATGGCCGCGATCCTCAATAATCTTCAGGAAAACGATCTCTTATTCATCGATGAGATACACAGGCTTAACCGTCAGGTGGAGGAAGTCCTTTATCCCGCCATGGAGGATTATGCCATAGATATAATGATAGGAAAGGGACCTACAGCAAGATCGCTCCGTCTGGATCTGCCTCACTTCACTCTGGTCGGTGCTACGACGAGAGCGGGACTTCTTTCGGCTCCCTTGAGAGACCGGTTCGGTGTGATACAGCGGCTTGAGTTTTATACCGTCGAGGAGCTTGCTCTTATCATAAAGAATTCCGCGAAAAGGCTGAATGTCCGTATAGAGGACCGGGGAGCCGGGGAAATGGGAATGAGATCGAGGGGGACTCCGAGAATAGCCAACCGTCTGCTGAAACGGGTAAGGGATTACGCCGAGGTTCGTTATGACGGCGAGATAACAGAAGCTATCGCAAAAGAGGCTCTTGATATAATGGAGGTGGATAAGTTCGGGCTCGATAATGTTGACCGTAATATGCTGATCACCATGATAGATAAATTTGACGGGGGACCCGTCGGACTGGATACCCTTGCTGCGACCATAGGAGAGGATTCCGGTACGATAGAGGACGTGTATGAGCCT
>CACZRA010000294.1 GCA_902783395.1 uncultured Lachnospiraceae bacterium | reverse complement strand
TGATGCGGCAAAAGAAAACGCAAAAGGCAAAAAGAAAAAAGGGATGTTTAAATAAATGTTCAGGTCGTTCCTTATAAAATATGGCGAAATAGGAGTTAAGGGAAAGAACCGTTACATATTTGAGGACGCCCTTATGAAGCAGATAAAATACGGGTTGAAGAAGGTTGACGGCGAATTTGCCGTGACTAAGGATAAGGGCGGCCGTATTTTTGCAGAGGTAAAGAGCGAAACATATGATCATGACGCGGTGATTGAGGCACTGCGTCATGTTTTCGGTATCATCGCTTTTTGTCCCGTGGTCCATGTGGACGATACCTCCATTGAAAATCTTAAAAAAGAGATCGTAAAATATGTGGACGAGGCTTTTGAAAGCAAGGATTTTTCATTTAAGATAAATACCAGACGGGCGCATAAATCATATCCCATGACATCGATGGAGGTGGACGCAGCATTGGGAGAAGCCGTGCTCAACGCATTTCCCGAAACACATGTTGACGTTCATGACCCTGAGGTCGATATCAGGGTAGAGATAAGGGATATAGTACACATTTATTCCAAAGAGATCCCGGGCGCAGGGGGGATGCCTCTCGGAACAAACGGCAAGGCGATGCTGCTGCTTTCAGGCGGTATTGATTCTCCGGTGGCAGGTTATATGGCCGCAAAGAGAGGTGTGATCATAGATGCAGTTTATTTCCATGCTCCGCCTTATACATCCGACAGGGCAAGACAGAAGGTTATAGATCTGGCAAAGCTTCTGTCCGCTTTTTCGGGGCCTGTTTATCTGCATATTGTTAATTTTACCGATATTCAGATGGCTATTTACGAAAGATGTCCTCATGATGAGCTTACCATTATCATGAGACGCTACATGATGAGGATAGCAGAGCAGCTGGCCCTTAAGAATGACTGTCTCGGGCTCATAACCGGTGAATCCATAGGCCAGGTTGCATCCCAGACGCTTCAGTCCCTTTATGTAACAGATGCCGCAGTCGAGACCATGCCGGTATACAGACCCCTTATAGGTATGGATAAGCAGGAGATCGTTAATATGTCAGAGAAGATAGGGACATATGAAACCTCGATCCTTCCGTACGAAGACTGCTGTACCATATTTGTGGCAAAGCATCCGGTCACAAAGCCTAAGCGGCAGGTAATAGAAAGATCCGAAAGAAATCTGGATGAGGTCATAGATGGACTTTTAGAGGAGGCCTATGCGACAGAAGAGCTCGTCATCGTCGGCAGGGAATGAACGTATCCGTGTGTTTTTTCTTTCCGCGCTCTTCGGAGCGTTTCTTTTTATACTCATTTACGGACCGTACGTGCTCAATCCGCTTTATGATGACTGGATCTTTATGTCGGGTGAAAGGGATCTGGTCCAGCATTATCTTGGATTCTGTCTTTACAGGTCAAGCCCATGGCAGTTTCCCATAGGGCTTGTGACGACGGCATCCTTTCCCCATGATATGTCTGTAATATACACGGATGCCATACCGCTCTTCGCTTTTTTCGGAAAACTCCTTGATCCCATACTCCCTGAGACATTCCAGTATCTCGGGGTATTCGGCATGATGTCCATGGCCCTGATGGGCGGCATCGGAGCACTGCTCATCTACGAATATACCGGAAAAAAAGCCGTTTCGGTGATATCGTCGGTTTTCTATTCCCTGAGCTGGGTGGTGTTATACAGGATGTTTTATCATACCTCCCTTACGGCACAATGGCTGATCCTTCTGGCCTTTTACCTTTGGCTGAGAATAAGACCCGCAGAACGGATCGTGATGAACTGCCTTATATATGCCGTTTTTTCCGCAACGGCGATGCTGATACATCCGTATATATGGGCTATGTGCGGCGGAATCCTTGCCATGGGTGTTTTGGAATATGTGATAAAGAGCAGGGATGTAAAAAGCTTTCTGTTATACAGCTTTGTTTTTTGCGGTATGGGAGCAGCCTGCCTTTACGCCTTCGGAGCTTTTGCCGTCGGAAGAGGTGCGAGCCTCGGGACGGGATCATATGAATCCAATCTGAATACCTTCTTTAACTCCATGGGGTACGGAGTGCTGCCGGGACTGCCGGTGACCCTGCTCCAGTATGAGGGATTCGGGTATCTGGGCTTCGGTGTACTGCTGTTTGGGGCGGCCGCGTTTCTGACTCTCATCATAATGAAGATAAAACCTCGTATGGATCTGCACAGATGGATGCTTTTCATTACGGGGCTGTGCTTTTTTGCTTTCAGTATCATACCCGAGATATCCTGGGGTGAGAATGTTCTTGTCAATATTAATCTCGGCAGGATCTTCGGTACCTTTGTCGGAATATTCAGGAGCAACGGACGTTTTATCTGGCCGCTTTGTTACATGATCCTGACCTATCTTATCATTTTCATGTTCAGGCATGCCGGTGAGAAGAAGATCATCATACTGTTAGTGGTATGCCTTGTGCTCCAGACAGGGGATATGATTCCTTTTATTGTTGAAAAGCATAAGGTTTTTGCTGTAGGGGATTATGAGTATAAGGGAATACTGGACGGAAACCAGGCGATAGATAACGCCATAGACAGATACGATCATATCGTCATGGATATACAGGACGGGGCAGTAGATCAGTATCTGAGCTATTACGCCTATCTTCATGGTATGACGACAAATGATTTTTATTATGCGAGGCCTATAGACAGCAAGGTACAGAATACACTTGAATCTTTGAGAAACGATATGTCAAAAGGAAGATATGATGACAGTCTCCTTTATGTGATCGGGAAGGACAAGCTTCCGTTGTATGAAAAATACGATCTTCATTTTTATGAGATCGCGGGGAGGTATCTGGCAAGCCATCGTCCCATAGAAGGACTCCGGTAATAAAAAAGGACAGACACCTTTTACGGCATCTGTCCTCTCATGCACAGATCATCTATAGAAAAATCAGACCGAATACTTCTCAAGAACCTTGAGAACATCGTCAACATTATCCTCTGCGTGAATATTGAGATCAATGGGCTTTGAAAGGTCAAGGCTGAATATGCCCATGATCGACTTTGCATCGATAACATATCTTCCGGATACAAGGTCAAAATCATAATCGAATTTTGTGATGTCACCGACAAATTCCTTTACCTTGTCGATAGAATTCAGTGATATCTGTACTGTCTTCATATTATCCTCCTTAAGATCGTGTTTGTTATTTTAGAATATTCTTGTGTAAGTTACGCTACACGGGTATTATGATAAAGTCGCAATTTATAATTGTCAATGATAAAAGATAACGAAAAATAGTGTATTTTATGGGTAAATCGGTCGCTTTTCACAATCTTGGATGCAAGGTCAACTCTTATGAAACGGAAAAAATGATGAAAGAGCTGGCGGAAAAAGGATATGTTATTGTTCCATTTGACCAAAAAGCGGATGTATATATAGTGAATACATGTTCCGTGACTAATATTGCGGACAGAAAATCCAGACAGATGATACACAGGGCGAGAGCCTTAAACCCCGGAGCGGTGATAGTTGCCGCAGGCTGCTATGTAAATACGCATGAAAAAAGCTCTGTAGAGATTGAGGGTGCGGATATATGTGTTGTCAACGAAAAAAAGAGATTCATAGCGGATATAATAGAGGAGTATCTTGCCGGGAAAGAGGCCCTGCCCGGAGATCATGACAGCCTAGACTGTGCGGGGGCTATCCCGGGGATGCCGCTGCATACCCGGTGCTTCATAAAAGTGCAGGACGGCTGTGACCAGTTTTGTTCCTACTGTATCATTCCTTTTGCAAGGGGCAGGATACGTTCGAGAAAGATATCGGAGATTTGCAGTGAGATAGAAGGATATGTAAGGGACGGGTACAGAGAATTCGTGCCCACGGGCATACACATTTCATCATACGGCAGGGAAAGACCGGAGGATGGAGAGGGACTCGGGGAACTTCTTCTTGCGATATCGGAGATCGAAGGCGTGGAAAGGATAAGGCTCAGTTCTCTGGAGCCCAGGACAGTTACGGAGGGATTTGTAAAAACACTCAGCGGCATACGGCAGATATGCCCGCATTTTCATCTGAGCCTGCAGTCCGGATCAGATGAGGTTTTAAGAAGGTTGAACCGTCATTACACGACCCGGGAATACG
>CACZRA010000293.1 GCA_902783395.1 uncultured Lachnospiraceae bacterium | reverse complement strand
TGCATTCGTATGGTAAATAACGAATAGGAGGTTGCGGGCATGTCACGAATCGGAAAAATGCCTATCGCCATACCGTCGGGAGTGACGGTCAATGTGGCAGAAAATAATACGGTGACTGTAAAAGGCCCCAAGGGCGAGCTTACAAGGACTCTCCCCGCGGTGCTTACCATCAAGCAGGAAGACGGGCAGCTGAAGGTAGAAAGACCCAATGACGAAAAGGAAAACAGGGCTCTCCACGGTCTGACCAGATCTCTCCTCAACAACATGGTTATCGGGGTAACGGACGGCTATTCCAAAACCCTGGAGATAAACGGTGTAGGATACAGGGCTGCAAAGCAGGGAAAGACACTTACCCTGTCACTCGGCTTCTCACATCCCGTCGTAATGGAGGATCCCGAAGGGATCTCGACTGAGGTCAAGGATAACCAGATCATAGTATCGGGTATCAGCAAGGAGGCAGTAGGACAGTATGCTGCCGTGATAAGGGATAAGAGAAGACCTGAGCCTTACAAGGGCAAGGGAATCAAGTATTCCGATGAGGTAATAAGGCGTAAGGTCGGTAAGACAGGTAAGAAGTAAGTCATAAAGAGCAAATTCTTTTTATGCGGAAAGGACAGATATGATCAAGAAGAAATCAAGATCCAAGGTGCGTGAGAAGAAGCATATGCGCATCAGAAACCGCTTCAGCGGAACTGCCGGCAGACCGAGACTTGCAGTTTTCAGAAGCAATAAAAACATCTATGCACAGATCATAGATGATGAGGCCGGTAATACGCTGGCAGCGGCATCCACACTTGATAAGGATGTGAAGGGTCAGCTGAAGTACACCGACAATACGGAAGCCGCCGAGTGCGTGGGAAAAGCAATAGCAGAGCGCGCAAAGGCAAAAGGCATAGAGGAAGTCGTATTTGACAGGGGCGGCTTTGTATACCACGGCAAGGTAAAGGCCCTCGCTGACGCAGCCAGGGAAGCCGGGCTTAAATTCTAAGGGAAAGGAGTGGACAGATGGAAGCAGATAACAGAGACAGAAGAAGAAATTCCAGAAACGACAGAGAGCCTGATGACGGACTTGAGGATAAGGTAGTAACCATCAAGAGAGTAACCAAGGTCGTAAAGGGCGGTCGTAACATGCGCTTCTCAACCCTTGTGGTAGTAGGAGACAAAAACGGAAACGTAGGTGTCGGCCTCGGCAAAGCGACCGAGATACCCGAAGCCATACGTAAGGGCAGGGAGGATGCCAAGAAGCATATGATATCCGTAGCCCTTGATGAGAACGGATCCATAGCACATGACTTCATAGGACATTTCGGAGGAGCGGAGATACTGCTGAAGAGAGCTCCCGAAGGAACCGGTATCATAGCCGGAGGTCCCGCGCGTATAGTCTGTGAGCTTTCGGGGATCAGAAATATCCGTACGAAATCACTCGGATCAAATAATAAGCAGAATGTCGTGCTTGCGGCGGTAGATGCCTTAAAGCAGATAACCTCGCCCGAGGAGGTCGCCCGCAAGAGAGGAAAATCCATCGAGGAGGTGCGCGCATAATGGCAAAACAGTTGAAGATAACGCTTGCTAAATCCACTATAGCAGCGCTTCCGAAGCATAAGAAAACAGTCGAAGCCCTTGGGCTTCACAAGACCTATCATACAGTGGTGCAGCCGGATAACGATGCGATAAGAGGCATGATCCATCAGGTAAAGCACCTTCTGAAGGTAGAGGAGATAGATTAAGCGAGTGGACGCATATTAGAGGCGTCTGCGTATAGCGAAAGGAGAAACAAAAAATGGAACTTCATGAGATCAGACCGGCGAAGGGCTCCAAGTCAGCCGGATACAGAAGAGGCCGCGGACACGCATCAGGCAACGGCAAGACTGCCGGCTACGGCCACAAGGGACAGAAGGCAAGATCCGGCGCTCCCCGTATAGGGTTTGAGGGCGGACAGATGCCCCTTTACAGAAGACTTCCCAAGAGGGGCTTCAAAAACTACAATCATAAGGATATCGTTACCTTAAACGTATCGCAGCTTGAGCAGTACTATAATGACGGTGATACGGTCGTAAGTGAAGATCTCATCGAAAGAGGCATCATAAAGAGCACGCTGGACGGACTCAAGATCCTCGGAAACGGTGAGATAACAAAGAAGCTTACGGTGAAGGCAAATGCATTTTCAGAGTCTGCGAAGCAGAAGATTGAAGCAGCAGGTGGAAAAGCCGAGGTGATCTGATGTTTGAAACAGTTAGAAACGCTTTCAAGATAAAAGATATCAGGAATGGTATCATTTTTACCTTTTTGATGCTGATCGTGATACGTCTGGGCTGTCAGCTTCCCGTTCCCGGCATCAACAGGGATTTTTTCGCGGAGTGGTTTTCCCAGATCACGGGAGAATCAGACTCCTTTAATTTCTTTAATGCTTTCACGGGCGGTTCCTTCGAAAACATGTCCCTGTTTGCATTAAACATCACTCCGTACATTACATCCAGCATCATCATCCAGCTCCTTACCATAGCGATCCCCGCTCTTGAAGAGATGCACAAGGAAGGCGAGGAAGGACGGAAGAAGCTGGTGGCGATCACAAGATATGTGACCGTGGGACTTGCCCTTATCGAGTCTCTTGCCATGGCTATAGGCTTCGGCAGACAGGGCATACTTGAGAAATACGACGCACTCAATGTGATACTCGTGATCCTGACACTTACGGCAGGCTCGGCTTTCCTTATGTGGATAGGCGAGCAGATCACGGAATACGGTGTGGGAAACGGTATATCCATAGTCCTTACCATAAATATCATATCCAGGATACCCGATGATATGACAAGCCTGTACACCATGTTCGTGGCAGGCAGACCCCTTGCATACATGATCCTCAACGGAGCGATCATCCTTCTCATAATACTCGTGACCATCGTCCTGACGATCCTCTTAAACGATGCGGAGCGCAGGATCCCGGTACAGTACGCGAAAAAGATGCAGGGCAGAAAGCAGTACGGCGGAAACAGCACCTATATTCCTTTGAAGGTGAATACGGGAAATGTTATCCCGATCATCTTCGCTTCATCCATAATGCAGTTCCCGGTGGTCATAGCCCAGCTTTTCGGTAGGACCGGCGGAACAACCGCATGGGGACACATATTAAAGGCTCTGAGCTCGGGCAACTGGTTCAACGCGGATATGCCCTGGTATACCATAGGAGCTCTGGTCTACATCCTGCTTGTCATATTCTTTGCGTATTTCTATACGTCAATAACCTTCAATCCGCTTGAGATCGCGGACAACATGAAGAAGCAGGGCGGCTTCATACCCGGTATCAGACCCGGAAAGCCTACCAGCGATTATCTGACAAGGATACTCAACTACATCATCTTCATAGGTGCCGTAGGACTTGTCATAGTAGCTATGATACCGATCTTCTTCAACGGCGCGTTCAACGCCAACGTGACCTTCGGCGGTACGTCGCTCATCATCATAGTCGGCGTAATACTTGAGACACTGAAGCAGATCGAATCAAAGATGGTAGTCAGGAATTATAAAGGATTTTTATCATAATGAAGATAGTAATGCTGGGAGCCCCCGGAGCGGGCAAAGGAACACAGG
The DNA here is from genome assembly GCA_902783395.1 of uncultured Lachnospiraceae bacterium. Classification (GTDB taxonomy): domain Bacteria; phylum Bacillota; class Clostridia; order Lachnospirales; family Lachnospiraceae; genus NK4A144. The sequence continues at coordinate 1,640 of CACZRA010000293.1, read as the reverse complement.
CTGAGAAGCTCGCTGAGAAATATGCGCTGCCGCATATTTCCACAGGCGATATATTCAGAAAGAACCTGAAGGAGGGGACCGACCTCGGAAAAGAAGCAAAGACCTATATGGATGCAGGAAAGCTTGTACCGGATGAGCTCACGGTCAGGATACTGCTCGACAGGGTCGGAAACGATGACTGCAAGGACGGTTATATCCTTGACGGCTTCCCGAGGACCATACCCCAGGCAGAGGCGCTCGACGAAGAGCTGGAGAAATTGGGAGAGAAAATAGATTTTGCGATAGATGTAGATGTGCCTGATGAAAACATCGTAGACCGTATGTCCGGAAGAAGGGCATGTCCCAAATGCGGAAGGACTTATCATACTCAGTACATGCCTCCGAAGAAGGAGGGGATCTGCGATGAATGCGCGTCTGAGCTCATAATAAGAGATGATGATAAGCCGGAAACCGTAAAGAACCGCCTGAAGGTATATCATGAGCAGACTCAGCCGCTCGTTGATTACTATAAGAAGAAAGGCGTGTACCATACGGTCGACGGTACGGCAGAGGTAGAAGCAGTGTTCGATTCGATAAAGGATATTCTTGGGTAAGAGGTAGCCATGTCAAAAGCAGATGTCATAGAAGTAGAAGGTAAAGTAGTAGAGAAGCTGCCGAATGCGATGTTTCGTGTGACGTTGGAAAACGGACATGAGGTACTTGCCCATATATCCGGAAAGCTCCGGATGAATTTCATAAAGATCCTTCCCGGGGACAAGGTGACGATAGAGCTGTCACCCTATGATCTCACCAAGGGAAGGATAACCTGGAGAGACAAATAAAAAATTTCTTGAAATGCTGATACGGCTATGTTATGATAGTCGTCGACTCTTTTCGTAAAAGAGCAGCGAAAACAGGCGCCTTTTGCCAAAAGGAAGGAGGGATCATCATGAAGGTAAGAAGTTCGGTAAAACCTATATGCGAAAAATGCAAGGTAGTAAGACGTAAAGGAAAGATCCGCATAATATGCGAGAATCCCAAGCATAAGCAGGTTCAGGGCTGATAAGGCTCCGGATTGCTTTTGCGATACACATTATATTATTAAGAAAGGAGATGCTCACTTATGGCTCGAATTGCCGGTGTTGATCTGCCCAGGGATAAGCGTGTCGAGATAGGACTGACGTATATCTTCGGAATAGGCAGACCTTCTGCTGTAAGGATACTTAAGGAAGCTGGTGTCAATCCCGATACCAGATGTAAGGATCTTACGGATGCAGAGGTTACAAAGATCCGTGACGTCATTGACAAGACACAGGTCATCGAGGGTGATCTCAGACGTGAGATAGCTATGAATATCAAGCGCCTCACAGAGATCGGCTGCTACAGGGGAACCCGCCACAGAAAAGGACTTCCCTGCCGCGGGCAGAAGACGAAGACCAATGCCAGGACCTGCAAAGGCCCGAGAAGAACGGTTGCAAACAAAAAGAAATAAGAAAAAATAAGAAAGTAGGTTAGTTTTAATGGCTGGTAAATCACAAGCAGGTGCGAAAAAAGTAACAAAAAAGCGCATCAAGAAAAACGTTGAACACGGACAGGCACATATTCAGTCATCCTTTAACAATACTATCGTCACATTGACGGATGCACAGGGTAACGCTCTT
>CACZRA010000292.1 GCA_902783395.1 uncultured Lachnospiraceae bacterium | reverse complement strand
TACGGATGAATACAGGATAACCAAAAGCACAGATCCTGCCATGAAGTCCGACTATATAGAGCTCTGGGGATATCTCAGCAGCGGTGATCTTATCCTTATCCGTACTCCTCTGGAGAGTATAAGGGAGAGCGCCAAGATCGCCACAAGATTCATGCTTTATATAGCCGTGCTCATTGCCGTCATCGGGACAGTCGGGATGTGGTTCGTTACCAAAAAGATCACCGATCCCATACTTGAGCTGACCCGTATATCGGACAGAATGGCTCATCTGGATTTTGACGCGAAGTATGAGGATAATGTAGGAAATGAGATAGGTGAGCTGGGGCAGCATATGAATGAGATGTCCTCACAGCTCGAAAATGCGATATCGGAGCTTAAGAGCGCAAATATCGAGCTGCAGCAGGATATAGAGAGGAAAGAACAGATAGAGAGCATGAGGAGTGAGTTCATTTCCAATGTTTCTCATGAGCTGAAAACTCCCATCGCACTGGTGACCGGATATGCGGAAGGACTCAGAGACGGGATAGCTGACGATGAAGAGAGCAGAAATGAATACCTCGGTGTCATTATAGATGAATCCGAAAAAATGGGTAAGCTCGTGTCAAATCTGCTTGAGCTTAACCATATCGAGTTCGGAAATGATCCGGCTAAAATGGAGCGCTTTGATATCACGTCTTTGATAAAGGGAATAATAGAGAGCTCCGAAATACTGATAAAACGTTATGATGCAAAAATAGTATTTTATGCGGATCAGCCTGTATATGTGTGGAGCGATGAGGCAAAAACGGAAACGGTGTTCAGTAATTACCTCACAAACGCCATACATTATGCAGGCGGGGAAAAACGGATCGAGATCAGAACAGAGGATGCCGGAGAGAACGTAAGGATATCGGTGTTCAATACCGGGGAGCCGATACCGGAGGAAGCCGTAGACCGTATATGGGAGAAGTTTTATAAGGTGGATAAAGCGCGGACGAGAGAGGTCGGCGGATCCGGCGTAGGACTTTCTATAGTGAAGGCTTTAATGGACACTATGAATAAAACCTGCGGTGTGATAAACTATGAGGATGGTGTCAGCTTCTGGTTTGAGCTTGAAAAGGCTGATGTAACGAGAGGATCGTATGATGAAGAGCGGATTTGACCGTATAAAGGACAGGATCATAAAAAGCATTTTTTCCGGATGCATGGTCATCGCGGCGGCAGCGGTCATGGCCGGCTGTGGAGCGGCGAGTGTCGAGCTTTCGGATGAGGATGTAAAAAGAGTAGCCAATTACTCTTCTGATGTTGTGAGTCAGCATAATGACAGATCAGATTCCAGACTGGTGGATATCAATATCGTAAAGAGAAAGTATCAGGATCAGCTGGATCTGGAGATAAAAAGACAGAACTTCAGGGCGCTTGAGCAGGCCGCTGCTTTTGAAGATACTACAGGAGGCGACTCCGGATCGGGGGACGGGAGCGGTGAAGCCCAGGAGGATCAGCCGGCAGAACCTGAGCTTACTCTTGCGGAAGCAATAGGGGTACCTGAATTTGATATTTACTATACCGACTATGAGATCAGCAGATCTTATCCCGCATCGGGCTCGGTATCCATGGAGGATGTTTACATGGGAATGACTGCCGCAGAAGGTGATACCCTGCTTATCATGCATTTTAACATATCAAATACCGAAGGGCTTGACCGGGAATGTGACATCATAGATATGAAGCCTTCTTTCAGGGTCAATATAAACGGGGCAAATCATACCGTCCAGCAGACAATACTGCCGGACGATCTTTCCAAGTACGAGGGGATGATACCTGCTTACAGTTCAGCGGAGGTCGTGCTCATATCCGAGATATCGGAGAGCACTGCGGCAGATATAGAGACGTTGAGCCTTGTCGTTCGTTCGGCGGAAAACCGGCCGGAATACACACTTGAATAAATCATTATGCCGGCCTTATGATCAAAGGCCTGTTTGAAGATACGTTGTTTTTTTTAGATGTAAAGGAGAAAAAAATGGGGGCGGAAAGCAGCGAACAGACGATCAGGGAAATGTTGGAAAACAGTGTATCGGCGTACCCGGACAGGATATTCCTCCGCTATGAGAGAGAGGACGATCTGGTATACGACATAAGCTATCAGCGTTTCGGAGAGCTTGCCCGGATAGTCGGGGCTTTCGTGAACGATAAGCGTACGGAGAAGGGACGGAGAATAAAAGTCGGGATGTTCGGATCGGCAGGTGCGCAGTATATTTCCGTCATGATAGGAGTGATGGCGTCGGGAAATATCGTGGTCCCGCTTGACCATCAGCTGGATATCGATCATCTGTCCGACTGTCTTAACCGTTCGGATGTGGATATCCTGTTCTATGACTGGGAGCATGAGCCCCTCATTCAGGATATAAAAGGCCTCTGCCCGAAGATAACGGAATACTATTCACTGCAGTCCGTAAAAAAGAATCCGTGTCTGAACGATATACTTAAGGATCCGCGGTTCGGAGGAAAGAACTGGGGTGAGGATGGTGCGGAGGATACCGTATCCCCGGATGACCTGGCCATGATCCTCTTTACCTCGGGGACGACGGGGCACAGCAAGGGGGTCATGCTGACCAATGCGAATCTTGCGGGAAATGTTCTGGGACAGAATCCGGTCAATGATCCGGATCCGCTGGTAAGCCTTCTGGTTCTTCCCATACATCATGTATTCTGTATCAACGCGGATGTGCTGACCATGCTCCACAGAGGCGCTACGATCTGCATAAACGGGCCGCTTCCTCTTTTAGGGAAGCATCTGAGGATGTTTGAGCCGTCGTTGATATATGTGGTACCTATGATAGCCAGGGCTCTTTATAACAAGATCGCGGCAATGGTGGATGAGGACCCGGGAATGACGGAGCGGGATGCCCTCTATCAGGTGTATGGAAGAAGGATCAACAGGATAGTATGCGGAGGAGGAGGTCTCCCTCAGGATCTGGCAGAGAAGTACGCAGCCATGGGAGTCCTTATAGGACAGGGATACGGTATGAGTGAGTGCTCGCCCATAATCTCCCAGGCCGAATACGGAAGGATAGAAAAGCTGAGCTCTGCCGGAAAGCCCCTCGCAAAAGTGGAAGTCAGGATCGCGGAAGGCGGGGAGATCCAGGTGCGCTCACCTTATGTGATGAAGGGCTACTATAATGACCCTGAGCTTACAAAGGAAGCCTTTACTGAGGACGGCTGGCTTCGGACAGGGGATATAGGCTATCTTGACGAGGACGGATTCCTGTATCTTACAGGAAGGCTCAAGAACCTTATCATATTGAGCAACGGGGAGAATATAGCACCGGAGGAACTTGAGAGCGCGCTGTCTGCCGAACCGCTTATCAGCGAGATCCTTGTCTTCGGTGAAGATGATATAATAAAATGCGAGGTCTTTCCGAATTATACATATGCGCAGGGCTCGGGTGTCAAAAATATCGAGCTTGAGATCGAGGAGCTTGTAAAGAGATTCAATCAAAAGCTGCCGCAGTATAAGCAGATAATAAAGACAAGCTTCAGGAAGTCACCGTTTCAGAAGACATCCTCGAAGAAGATCATACGTGAAGCGTTTTTCAAGGAAAGGAAGGCCGCAAGCAAGAGAAAGGCGGAGCTTAGACTTCCGGAAAATGAACGCCAGAAAAAGCTGTATGAGGCCTGCGCAGGTGTGCTGGGAAACAGAAAGTTCGGCATAGATACGGATCTTTATACATCAGGGCTTGATTCCTTTACAAGCATCCTTCTTTTGACGGCCTTTGAGGAGGACTGTGATTTTGCCCTTACCCTTACGGAGCTTATGGAAAATGCCACGATCGAAAAGCTGGCTCTTCTCTGGGATAAGAAATCCTCTGCTGAGTCCGCGGTTGATTATTCGAGGCGTGACACCTATCCTCTTACAAGGCTTGAGATGTATTACGCCTATGTATTAAAGGGCAATACCACTGCCAATCTTCCTTTCTTTTACAAGCTGTCAGACAGGATAGATCTTGACCGCATGGAAAAGGCGATCCGCAGGCTCTTTGAGATACATCCTATACTGTCCGACAAGGTCGCACCCGGACCGGACGGCAAATACCTGCATTTCAGGAACGATGAAAGAGAGGCTGAGATCGAAAGACTGACGCTTACCGATGAGGAATGGGAGGAGCGAAGGAAGACACTTCTGATCCCCTATGGCTATACTCCTGAGGAAAACCTGTATCATATAGGGCTCTATCAGACAGAGAGTGCCAAATATCTTTTCTTTGACCTCGCGCATATCATCGGGGACGGCATGACCATGAGCATCCTTCTGGATGACCTGAACAAGCTTTATTTGGGTGAAGAAGTAAAGAAATCTGATTATACATTTTATGAATTCATCCTTGATGAATTCGCAAGGGATGCGGCGGGATTAAGAGATAAGGATATAGCTTTTTATCATAAGCTTCTGGAGGGATCAAGTATCCAGAGGAGCATCCTCGCGAGGGGGGACGGCTATGATCTGGGGAAGGCGCATAATGCCTCCATCAAGGGCAGGTTCCCTACCATAAACCGCAAAGACCTGCAGGGCTTCTGTGCGGAGCACGGGGTCTCCGAGAATGCGGTTTTCCTTACGGCCTTTTCCTATACCGTATCGCTTTTCTGGGCTCAGGATGACGTGATAGTATCCAGCATACATAACGGGAGGACGGACGGACGGTGGGTCCGCATTCCGGGACAGTTCTACGCGAACTATGCTTTCAGATACAAGAGGATCCCCCACGAGACCGTGGACCAGCTTCTGAAGCGCAATGCTGATCAGATCCTTCATACTATGGAGACTCATATGTCCTGCCAGCTTGTGGATGAGATGTTCTTCCAGTACCAGGGCGAGCTTCTGAATATCCCGCAGATCGGCGGGGAAAGCGCGGAGGGGATAAGGGTCCAGCTGGATTCGATGCCGTTCCATATGATGGTATATGCGGATAAGGAAGCCTATACATACGAGCTCAGGTACTGGGAGAACCGCTTCGAAAGGGATATGCTTGAAGTATTCCTGGCGGCTCTGGAAAATGTCCTGAAGGCAATGTTTGAGGAGACCTCGGTCAGAAAGCTTAAGGATCATCTGGCGGCAAGGCTTTATCCCAAGCACCTCGGCATGACTGTACAGAAGCTTAATTCATCCATCGGATATGAGGTCATTCCCGATGCCAGAGAGGATAAGCTGGTCAAACCCTACGTGCTGGATGAGTACGGGCTCAAGAAGCCCTACGGCGCATGGGGCAGGCTTTATATCCTGGATCAGCCCGTGAACGGAAACGGTGAGACCATCGAGAGCCTGTATACACCCGGGACACTGTACGATACGGGGATAGAGGCAAGGATCACTCCGGACCATAAGGTGGAGGCTCTGTATCAGGCAGGAAGGACTGTCGTGCGTGAGACGCTTCTGGGACGTTTTTATATCAATCTCTTTGACCTGGAGCGTACACTGGAAGCTTATCCGGGAGTGGAGAAGGCGGAGGCTTCCCTTGAGTACGGAGCGAATAATCTTTTCTATGTAAAGGCTTCGATCAGGAGTGCGGGTGATATCGATACGGAGAAGATACAGCAGTATGTTGCCGAAAAGCTCGGGAAATATATGACGCCTGAGATAATAACGAAAGCAGATTAAATGAATGAGCGTCCGGGAAGCTCTGCAGGGCGATGGATAAGGAGAACACTATATGAAAACTTCGATCCTTTGTTTTGGTGACTCAAATACATACGGATACAACCCCGAAAACGGCGGAAGATACGATGAAGATACGCGCTGGCCGAAGGTCCTCGGAAAGCTTCTCGGGGAAGGCTATGAGATCTTTGAGGAAGGCCAGAACGGAAGGACCATTGCGAATGACGATCCCTGGGAGTGGGGAACGAAGTGCGGGATGGATTATGTCCTGCCCATGCTGGAGACAAAAAGGCCCGATATTCTCATCATAATGCTTGGAAGCAATGATCTTAAGCTCAAATTTAATCTTTCGGCACCTGATATTGCCGGAAGCCTTCAGAATATGCTCATGAAGATAAAGGGATATTGTGAATTTCAGCTTGGCTGTCCCGATATGAAGATACTTGTCATTTCGCCTCCGGCTTTATCGGAGCCTTTTGAGGAGTCAGTGTTTGCAGAGTTCTTTGACGTGAAGAATGTCGTAAGCAGATCAAGGGAGCTTGCAAAGTGGTATAAGCTTGCCGCCGATCAGTTCGGATGCTTCTTCCTTAATGCTACGGAAGAGGTGTGCGGGGGTTCTGCGGACCACCTTCATCTCGATCCGGAGGGGCATAAGAAACTGGCTCAGCTTGTTAAGGAAAAAATCGAAGAAATAAAGTAAAGATTATAAATCAGGACTGAATAAAGGAACAAAGAAGATAATATGCCGATCTGCGTACAGAAGGATCTTCCTGCGAGAAGTATCCTGGAAAATGAAAATATTTTTACAATGGAGCCTGAACGCTCCATGCATCAGGATATAAGGCCTCTTGAAATCTGCATTCTTAATCTGATGCCTCTAAAGGAGGATACAGAGCTTCAGCTATTAAGATCTCTTTCAAATACTCCGCTTCAGATAAATGTCACTTTCATGATAGTGAAGAGCCATGTCTCAAAGAACGCTTCCGCAAATCATCTCAATCAGTTTTACAGGACTTTTGATGAGATACGGAGCAGCAGCTTTGACGGGGTTATAATAACCGGCGCACCGGTAGAGCTTATGGAGTATGAGGAGGTCGATTACTGGGAAGAGCTCACGGAGATAATGGACTGGACGAGGACTAATGTGACATCTACGCTTCATGTATGCTGGGGGGCGCAGGCCGCTCTCTATTATCACTACGGTCTTAAGAAGCATACCTTTGATACCAAGCTTTTCGGCGTATACAGGCACAGGGTGAGAAACAGGAAGGATCCGCTGGTCAGAGGCTTCGATGATCTCTTTTATATCCCTCATTCAAGATATACTGAGGTCAGGAGTGAAGACATACATGCATGTCCTTATCTGAACGTACTTGCGGAGGGCGATAATAAAGCGGGAGTATGTCTCTGCACGGCTATGGGAGG
>CACZRA010000291.1 GCA_902783395.1 uncultured Lachnospiraceae bacterium | reverse complement strand
TGCTGCTGTCCAGAATCGAACTGGAGACCTCCGCACTACCAATGCGGCGCACTACCGACTGTGCTACAACAGCAAAAAACAACTTTTGCATTTTAACACGATTTCACAATTTGTTCAACATTTTATATTTGCATTCAAACGAAAGGTTTTGTATAGTATTTATAGGCAAATGTCCGACAGGACATGGTGCGAAGCTGCCTTGAATTATGAGAAGGCAGCAGACTGGTATATTTGGACACTGCCGTTATCCTGGCGGTGTTTTTCATACAGGAGACAATAGCTTATGAAGAAAAGATTATTATGCATAATACTGGCAGCGACACTTGTATTCTCGGGGACGGTGACAGCTCTCGGCGATCCTGTTTCGGATAACGATGCTGCGGAGCAGGCTGCGGCAGAGGAGGTATCAGGCGGCAGCGATGCCGATACGGCCGGTGCCGGTACGGCGGGTGTTCCGGCTGAGGATGAGGTTGAAGAAGCCCTGCCGGAGGACGGCGCAGCCGTGACTTACGACAATGAGTCTGACGCGGAGTCCGTGCAATACGAGGAGGAAGATGAAGAAGGGCATGGCTTAGGCTACAGAGAGATCGAAGATGAGGTAGAGATCGAGGACTATCATATATCCCGGTACGGAAACAAGTCGGACAGGCGTCTCGCGGCGGCCTCCTATCCATCCAAATATATTCCCGACGTTATCCCGGATCTAAGAGATCAGGGCAGCTACGGCACCTGCTGGGCACATACGTGTATGGCGCTTGCGGAGATGAGCCTTATCAAACAGGGCTATTACATGCCGAGGGATATAGATCTTTCGGAGCTCCAGCTTGCTTATTTCTCATACAATTCGGTCACGGATCCGCTCGGCGGTACGGAAGGAGACCGTAACAGTCTCGGAGGCTCATACACTCTGCTTGATACCGGAGGAAACCTTGACTATGCCATGAATGTGCTGGCGGGCTGGACAGGAGCCGCGGATGAGGCGGATGTTCCCTACAGAAATGCGGGGACGGTACAGAGCCGCGGCCTGGACAGCTCCTATGCTTATAAGGACAAGGCGCATCTTACGAATGTCTATACGACGGGCTTTGATACCTCGGATCTCACTCCGGTGAAAAAGCTTATAGTGGACAACGGTGCGGTAGGCATAGCGTTCTATTCCAACAAGTCATATTACTACAACAGTACTTATAACAGTTATTACTGCGGCTACAGCTACAACGCCAATCATGCGGTGACAGTGGTCGGATGGGATGATGATTTTCCTGCGAATCATTTCCGGACTACGGCTCCGGGCAATGGGGCGTGGCTTGTAAGGAACAGCTGGACCAGCGGAAGCTACAGCTCAAATCAGTGCTACGAGGGATATTTCTGGCTTTCCTATTATGACAGTGGACTCAGGGACAAGGTTCACGCTTTCAGCTTCGAGCCGTCGGATAACTATGACAACAATTACCAGTATGACGGCTCGATGAAGGATTACAGTACCGGATATTCAAAGGGGGCAAATGTCTTTACTGCCCACTCGGAAGGCGGAGAGTACGGTGAGATCCTTAAGGCTGTCTCGTTTTCAACTGCCGGGACCAATGTTGATTATACGATAGATGTATATACCGATCTGACGGAGGACGGTGATCCCGAAAGCGGGACAAAGAGGGATACCGTAACAGGCACGACTACATATGCCGGATACTATGAAGTAAAGCTTAACAGGGAAATAGAGCTCATGTCGGGAGATGAGTTCTCTGTCGTAGTCAGCCTTTCGGGATCGAACGGATACGCAAGGCTGGTCGCCGAAACAAATACAACGCAGAGCTGGGTGAGGACTACAGCCTCCGCAAAGTCCGGACAGAGCTATGGGTACAGCTACGGCAGCTGGATCGATTACGGTAAGAACAGCAGCGCAAATCTGAGGATCAAAGCGTTTACCGATGATATAGATTACGCAGTTGCGGTAGATCCCACGGGGCTTTCCTTTGCGGATGACGTGGAGACGACCGGCATAGATCTCGGTGTATCGGGAACAGTGGCTGTAGTGCCTGTGATCTCCCCGGCCAACGCCAACAGGAGGGAGCTCATATGGTCAAGCTCGGATGAAAGTATCGCAACGGTCTCGTCCAAGGGACTGGTGACGGGAGTCGGAAAGGGAAAATGTACCATAACCGCAAAGACCAGATACGGAAAGGGTGAAGCCTCGTGCGAGGTCAGGGTAAATCATAATCTTTCATCTATCACTATCAAAGGGGAATCAACTCTGTCGCGCGGAGATACAGGATACCAGTACATAGTTGAGACCGTGCCGTTAGATGCGGAGGTTTCGGGAAAGGTGAAATGGTCATCCTCTGATCCCGAAAAGCTTGAGATAGATGATGACGGATGTGTCACCATCAAAAGATGCGGGCAGGTGACGATATATGCGCAGCTTGAAGGCAAGACCGATTCTCTTGATGTTTCGATAGAGCTGAATTCTCCCTATGCATGGGTGTCAGTCGATGCGGATAATAACGTGACCATCTCCTGGAGGAGCGTTGACGGAGCGGACTGCTATACGGTCACCGAAGGTTATTCTTACTATACCGACACAAATAAACCCATATGTGTTATGTACGATGACGGAAGTTCGACTTATTCCTTCAAGGATACATCCCATGTTAAGGATACGGAGAATCAATATGCGTACTATACGGTATGGGCATGGGACGGATATGACAGCTATTCAAAATACGGAAAGGGATCCGGAGTCAAGGCATATATCAGGGCGTATGATTATACGATCACATATGTGACAAACGGCGCCAAAAACAGTGCGGATAATCCTAAGGGCTACAGAAAAGGGCAGAGGATAGAGCTCATTGCCCCGACTCCTGCGGCCGGATACCGGAGTGCATACTGGTGCAGCGACAAGGCACTGAAAAAGAGAAAGGATTTTATCACGACGAGTGACAAGGGGAATATCACCCTTTATGCCTGCAATGCCGAGCCCTTCGGGATGTCGCTCACTTCCTCCGACGGATCGGTGTATTATGAAGCCTTTGATATGGATGAGGCCTACGAAAGGATAGCGGACTATTACCAGGATAATCCGGCGTCACAGGCATCCTGGAATATAAAGCTTTACAGGAATACCACGCTCGGAAACGGCATCGGGATTGATTTCGGTGAATATGCCGACAGGGTAAATATTGATCTCGACGAGCATGTCCTGACCATAGGAAAGGGCGGAAATATAAGAGCCGCCTCGATCGTAAACGGGAACGTTAATGTCAGCAATGCCTTTATAAGCGGGGAGAATGTCGCGATAGAGGTGCTGAAGGCGACCGGAAAGCTTGACGTGGAGAAGGGCTGCGGCCTTGACGCAGTCATACTGAACGTTACGGGCAGCGGTTCACTGTATCTCGAGCCGGAAAGCAGACTGCATATCGGTGAGAGCGCGGGAATATACAATCTCTATATCGGACAGGACGCTTCGGGAACGGCTTTGGGCGGAGGAGCCGCCAGGCTTACAAAGCTTGAGGATGCCGATGTAACGATAAACAAGGCCTTCAAGGCAAAGGATGTGTCAAAGGACAGGCTTGAGGTATGCACTGTGAAGGAGACGGAGAGCGGAATTGCGATCGTCGGAACGGCGGGCGGATACGGGCTTTTCCGGACCAATATCAGCAAGTTCCCCACGGAGCTCATAACGCTTGTGCAGCCTGAGGGCTTCTCCAAATATGTCGCTCTGGATCAGATAGGAGACAGCGTCATAGTCTCTGCAAACTGGTTCCTGCTCTATAACGGCACCGAGCTTTTGGGAAGCTTCTCAAGATGGTCGAAGATCACCGAGTATATCAATAAGCTGAACAACAAAAACGTTGATTACAGGGTCATAGTGAAGGAGGATGTCACCACGAGGGAGAATCTTACCTTCCCCAATAAGGCTAAGAGCCTTACGGTAATGGGTGAGTACCCGGAGGCTCCGGTGAAGCTTTCCTATCTCGGGGATCTTTCGCCGAAGACGGATACGGTGTTCGAAAACATCGTCCTCCATCCGCAAAGCTATGATAAGCGGAACCGTATCTATAAGGACAATCCCGGCTCAAAGATAAATCTCGGCGGGAAAAAGCTGAGCTTACTGAATACTTATTCAGAATGCACATTCGCGAACGTATCGGGCGGAGGAGCCTCGGTCCTTATTCTCGCAGATAACGAAGACCGCGGCATGCCGGTATACGATGAGGACGGAAATAAGACCGGGAGTGCAAAGATGAAGCTTTCCGTAAAGAATGCGGTAAGCGTACCGACGCTCTTTATGACGGATTATGCTCTGAGATCTGAAAATAATGCCTTAACTGTCGGAAAGGATGCGTATCTTGGATCTGCTGATATAGATGTGAAAACCAATATCACAATCAAAAACCTGCATTCACTGGACAGCCGTAATACGCTGAGCTATGCGGATTCATCAAAGAACAGCTTTAAGCTCAACGGTATCATAGACTCTACGGACTCCGAAGGTAATGTGACGGGGACGGAAATCACTGCGGGAGTAAGAGGTGAGGATGATCTGCTCACAGCCTCTGACGGCAGCGCTGAGATAAAGGCCAATGCAGTCAGCATAAGAGTGAAATATATTGAAAACGCGGTCATCAGGGATGAGTACGGGAATGAGGTGAACGAGGCGGACAACCCCGGGAAGAACTACTCCCTTACCGACCATAAGTATGACTCGAGGAAGAAGATCTGGAAGGTTAATATAATCTATCCGGACAAGAACCTTGTGACAGCCGCCAAGGCACCGGCGTCATACTTTGTGACAGGAAGAGAAGGGGATGCTGTACAGTTTGCTACAAGAAAGACAGGAAACAACATCCGGATCAACGTCTGGGACAGCCCCGCTGTGACGCTTTATCTCACGGGAAGCGGCAGGAATGAGATCCTGGGATATTTTGATACGCTTAAGGAAGCCCTTTCGGAGATAGGCCGCTATGGAGTGAAGACAAATACATATCTCCTGGAGCTGGATGCTTCGAAGTCCGCGGAGATAACTCCGGTCGCAAAGCGGGCAAACCTTTCGCTGCCCAGGCAGACCGCAGGGATCACCATAACGACCGGAAAGCCGTATGGCGCAGGCGGAACGAATGATAAGGCGGTGCTTTATCTGAACGATTCGCTGAACCTTAACAGTGAGCTGGTCCTGAGAAATATAGTGATAGCCGACCTGGTGAATGAGAAGAACGGGACGAACAAGAAGCTTAACCTGAAGCTCGGCGGATACCGTCTCATCCTTGAAGGCGTAGAGTTTGAAAGGATGGAGAAGGACCGTATCGGAAACATTACGGGCAACGGTGTCAACGGAAGCTCCGTTCTGGCTCTGGATTATAAGGACAGTGCCGAAAGGGCGGAGATAAGGGCGAACGGCGATGTTTCGAATATAGGCCGGATCCTCCTTGATAACGCGGATCTCGAGGCTACGGGCAATATAAAGACAGGCCTTGTGGAAAGCAACGGAGGCAAGGTGGTAGATCACTATTAAAATGATTTGTTTACGGCCCGCTCCTTCGGGAGCGGGTTTTTTGCGCGGGCAGGAGAGCTGCTTGATCGCGAATTGGAGACCTGCTCGATCGTGCGGTTGACATAAATGGAATCGTGGTGTTAATATTTTAGATTGGAAAAGAGTCTGAAAAGGAGATGTTTGTTTTGAACAAGAAGATAATCACATTGCTGCTGAGTGCCGGTCTGATAGCAGGAAGTATGCCTGTGGGCGTTTTGGGCGCGGAGATCAACGGGGGACCGGAGGATGCCGCGGGGTATGAAGAGATACTGCCGGAGGATGAAGCCGCGGCTGAATATGCCGAAGAGGACGGTGAGGGATCCGATAAGACGGCTGCGCCTTCCGGAAATGCTGCATTGGACGATGCCGCTGATACCGGAGAGAGGGTGTCAGCTTCAGGTGAAGAGGATGACCTGTTTGCCCGGTACGGACTCGTGCTGAATTCCGACGGTATGTATGAATACAGGAACGAAAACGGTGATGTCCAGACCTTTGATCCGGAGGATCCGGAGCTTTTCAAGTATTTCTCGGATTCGGATGAAGAGGTGGTGCAGCTTGCCGCGGATGCAGATGAGACAGGGCGCATGGGTGATATAGCCTATTATTCCGATCCTTACCAGCTCCCGCTCGATGCGAAGTGGTACAGATATCCCTCTTACTACAGGACGAGCGATGATTCAAAGAGAGTCGGTATCCGTTACGGTGTGGATATTTCCAAATTCCAGGGTGTCATCTCGGAGTCTTCGTGGAGGGCGATGAAGAATACCTGGGGGGTTGATTTTGCCATCATACGTGCGGGCTACAGGGGATACGGATCCTCAGGCTCCCTGAACGAGGATAACTGCTTTTCCGAAAATATAGATAACGCCTATGACGCGGGAGTGGCTGTAGGTGTCTATTATTTCTCACAGGCGATATCAAGGTCGGAGGCTGAGGCCGAGGCTGACCACTGTATGGAGATAATAGGCTCTGACAAGGACAAGGTCACTCTTCCGGTCGTTATAGACTACGAGTACTCCGGAGATCCCGGACGTCTGAGGGCTGCGGGCCTGAGCCCTGAGGAGCATACCTCCATCTGCAACGCGTTCTGTAAAAGGGTGAAGAGCAAGGGCTATACGCCGATGATCTATGCGAACAAGAGCATGCTGACGAGCGACATGGAGATATCCGACATCCCGTCAGACTATATGATCTGGATGGCAAACTACGTGAATCCCGATTCCTCGGGTATATACGGGACGAGTTACGGCGAAAGGCTCAACTCGTGGCAGTATACGAGCAAGTTCACCGGTTTCGGATGCACTTCGGTCTTTAATTACATGAAAAGCGAAACAGTGGACATGGACTTCTGGTACGGGGATTTTCCCGATGAAGTCGTCAGGGTGACCTTTGCGAGCAACGGAGGGAGCAGTGTCCCGTCGCAAACGCTGGACAGAGGGGATAAGGTCGTAAAGCCCGCGGATCCCAAGAGGACAGGCTATACCTTCCAGGGGTGGTTTAAGGATAAGGAATGCACGAAGTCGTGGAATTTTGATACCGATACCGTAACAAAAAGCATCACGCTTTATGCAGGATGGAAGATAGAGACCTACACGGTATCCTTCATATCGGCGCCCGGGGAGGACATCCCGCCCCAGAGGATAGATTACGGCAAGAAGATCACGGAGCCTGTGATAAGCACAAAGCCCGGATATTCGCTTGAGGGCTGGTTCACTGAGAGTGAATACAAGACCAAATGGAATTTCAAGAACAATACCGTCAAGGGCAACATGATCCTCTATGCGAAGATCACCGCGGATCCTGCGGAGATCGTATATCAGGACAACGGAGGCTGGGGCACTGTGGAGCCCACCAAAGGCAGGGTGGATGATACAGTCACCGTTGCGGAGAACAGCTATGAGAAGACCGGCTATACATATAAGGGCTGGAATACTGCGGCGGACGGAAGCGGTACTCCATACAAGGCAGGGGACAGCTATGTGCTGAAGCCCGGGGATAATTCCCTGTATGCCATATGGGATGCGCTGAAGTACAGTGTCACCTTTGAGTCAAACGGCGGCGGGAGCACCGGTGTCCAGACTGTAGAATATGAAAAGACCGTAACCGAGCCATCGATCACTCCCAAGGCCGGCTGTGTCCTTGAGGGCTGGTACAGAGACAGCACGCTCACCACAAGGTGGGATTTTGCTGCAGACCTGGTAAGAAGGGATATGACGCTCTATGCAAAATGGGAAAGAGAGGAGGATCCCTGGGGTGATCTCGGAAAAGATGAGAATAAGGATGCAAAGGCCCTTTATAAGGAGCTTTCCGAGGTTCCCGCGGGTATATGGGTATACGGCGTAGAGGACAAGGATTATACGGGGACGGCTCTGACCCAGGATATGAAGGTCTTTTACGGGACAAGACAGCTTACTTCGGGAAGTGAGTATACGGTCAAGTATTCGGCCAATACAAAAGCCGGGACCGCGAAGGTGACGATAACCGGGAAGGGCAATTATACCGGGAAGGCTGTCGAAGAATTCACGATCAGGCCGCTTGATCTCAGCGCGAACAAGGCGCTTTCCGCGGCCGGTATAAGCCTTATATACAACGGTAAGGTACAGAAGGGAACGACAAATGCAGCCTACAGGATCAAGGATCCGGGCGGAAAATATGTGACACTTAAGGCGGGGACCGATTTTACTTATTCCTATCCCGGAACCGACAGTAAAAAAACGGACTACGACAGCGAGGCGTTCGTCGGAAAGCAGAATGCTGCCGATACAACGGACGGCAGGGGATATGAGGAATACATTGTCATCATGACCGGAAAGGGGAATTATTGCGGACAGGCGGAATTTACCGAGAGGGTCTACGCGAAGGACGCGCCTGACGTCATAAATGTCAGTAAGTTCAAGATCGCGTCCGTACCGGCGCAGACGCTTTCCTATGAAGGCGATGATATTAAGCCCGTTGAACCGAAACCTTCGATAAAATATGACGGCACCGATGTGCCCGAGGTTACGGCTGACAGCAGTGAGGACGGATATTCGCTTGCCTACAGGGATAACACCTCCGCGGGTACAGCCACCATAGTCGTCACGGGACACGGCAGATATAAGGGGACAAGGCTTGTGACCTTCAAGATCAAGGATATACCCATGTCCAAGGTAAAGGTCATGGTCGGAGGAGCGGCAGTCTCCAATATGCCTTCGAAGCTTTTTACCGGCGGGGAGATAACCCAGTCCGGATACAGCCTGCAGTACACGGCTTCGGCAGATTCGGGCACGGCAGTGCTGGTCGAGGGCAGAGACTACAGTGTCGCTTACACAAACAACGTTAATGCCGGTAAGAATAAGGCCGCGATGGTATTTACCGGAAAGGGGATCTATTCGGGGAGCATGAAAAAGACCTTCACCATAGATCAGGTGTCGTTCGCGGATTATCCCGGAAGGTTCAGCGTTTATGTCCAGAAGAGACTTCCCTATACAAAGGGAGGCACGAAGCCTCAGACAGAGGTGGTCTATGATGACGGCAAGACACAGTGGGTGCTGGTACAGGGGAAGGATTACAATATAAAGTATGGCAATAACAACGCGGTGAATGACAGCCCCAATCCTAAAAAGCCGTCTACCGTGACCATTGACGGAAAAGGGAACTTTAAGGGGCGGTTCACGGAGAGCTTCAGGATAAGCAAGCCTTCACTGGCTGATACGAAGATGACGGCTTCCGATGTCCAGTACCAGTACAAGTCCAATATCTGCAAGCCTTCGATACAGATATACGATACGAACGGAGCCAAGCTTTCCGCCGGCTCTGATTATGACAAAAAGATAGAATACAAAAAGCCTGACGGAACTCCGGTGGACACAAAGGAGATAATCCCTGTCGGAACCGTGATCACCGCAACCGCGAAGGGAAAGGGAAAGTATGCCGACAGCGAGGTGAGCACGACCTTCCGCTTTGTGGCCGTGGATATTTCAAAGGCAGCCGTGAAGATCGCGGATCAGTATTTCACGGGAAAACCTGTGACGCTCGAAAAGGACGACTTTATTTCCGTGAAGATAAGCGGGAGCGAGGTCGACAGGAGCTGCTTTGAGATAGTGCCCGGAAGCTATGTGAATAACGTCAATAAGGGCACGGCGAAGGTTTCGATAAGAGGAACGGGCGACTGGGGCGGAATAAAAACGGTCACCTTTAAGATTAATAGTGCAAAGATTCAGAAATAGTGATATAATGAAATGCTCAGAAAAATTATGTGAACCAACGGACGGATGACAGGCAGAGGTTTTATTTGATGAAAAGAAGGATCACAGCAGCAATAGTAAGTCTCATAATGACCCTGACACTATTCATGACGCAGATATTTGCGGCGGAATCAGTCTCCGGGGATAATGCCGCCGCGGCAGATCCGGGCAGAGCCACGGTTTCCGGGGATGCTGTCGAAAATGAGGAGCCGCAGACGCCTTCCGAGCCTGAAGTGGAGCCGAAGGAGCCTGAGGAGGAGCCTTCCGAGCCGAAAGAAGAGCCCTCCGAAACGAATGAGGAGCCTTCGGAACCTAAGGAAGATCCCGGAAAGCCTTCGGGAACTGAGGAGAAGCCTTCGGAGCCGGAAGTGAAGCCTTCGGAGACGGTTGTCATTGATGAGAAACCCGTGATCACTGATGTCGTAAGCAATGAGGTGGTCGAAGAGGTGACGGAGGAAGCCGCTGAGGTGGTTGAGAAGTCCGAGGAGGAGTGGCGTAAGGAACACAATATCACCGAAAATGAGGAAGGCCTGCTGGAATATACCGATGAGAACGGTGAGAGCTGGGAATTCGAGCCTGAGGATCCCGAGATATTCAAGAGGGTACCGGAAGAGGGAGAAGCCGGAGGCGGAAGCCCGGTCGAGATAAAGCTTAAAAAGAGCAAAAAGCACCGCAGGGCGGCTCTCGGCGAGGAGCAGGATCCCTATACGCTGATACTCAACTCCGATTTCAAGTATTCTTATCCGAAGTATATCAAGGCACAGGAAGAGGACGGAGTACTTCCCGAGGTGAGGCTCGGAATGGATATATCCCGTTATCAGGGCGTGATATCGGTAAGGAACTGGAAGAAGCTCAAGAATGATTACGGGGTTGAATTCGCCTTCATTAGAGCGGGTTACAGAGGCTACGGCGGAGAGGGTTCTCTTAACGAGGACATCTGCTGCGGCAGGAATATAGAAAATGCACACAAGGCCGGTGTAGAGGTGGGTATCTATTATTTCTCACAGGCGATATCAGAGAAAGAGGCCGAGGATGAAGCTGACCACTGTGTGGAGCTCATCGAGGATTATAAGGATATGATCACGCTTCCGGTCGTTACCGACTATGAGTATTCGGGAACTCCGGGAAGACTGAGGGGGGCGCAGCTTTCCGATGCCGAGCATACCGCGATAGTGAACGCCTTCTGCGACAGAGTCGAGGAAGAGGGTTATATTCCGGGGATCTATGCCAATAAAAGCATGCTTGAAAAGGATATGAACGTAGAGGATATCCCGGATGAGCATCTGATCTGGATGGCAAACTTTGTGGGCGACGGCGATGATGACGGCGTGTATTCGACAAATTACAAGGGGCCTTTGAGCTCATGGCAGTTTTCAAGCAGATTTACGGGCTTCGGAGAGGCGTCGGACGGACTGCATCTTATGAAGAGCGGAAATCTGGATCTTGATTTCTGGTACGGGGATTTCCCGAGTGAGAAGGATCCTGAGGAGGCAGACGGGGTCTCGGAGGATGAGATAACGGAGGAGGCTTTTGAAGAGGAGGCCGGAACGGAGGATGAGTTCCTGGAGTCAGTGTCATCCGATGAGGAAGCGGAGGCTTTGGAGCCTGAGGATATCGAAGAGCCTGGGGAAAAGGGTGTCAAGATAGTCGATGTCGGAGCCGGCACGGCTGATGAGCCCGAAGTTGAATATATCGTTGATGACGGGACCTACGTGGAGGATACGGGAGATATCCGTTCCGCTACGATGACCGCTACCGACGTGGAGTATTCCTCGAGACCGCGGAACGTCAAGCCTTTGATCCGGGTATACAACAGCGAGGGAGCGCGTCTTGCCGCAGGCTTTGATTATGATAAGGATCTTGTCTACACTTATGATGAGGATGCCACGATCGAGCGCCGCATGGATATGTGGGGAAGAAACTGTGAGATGGTGAATGTGACTGCGGGGGATGAGGTAGACCTGAAGAACGATATCATCCCGGTGGGGACCGTCATCAGGGTGACGGCGACCGGAAAGGGCAAATACGAGAATCCC
>CACZRA010000290.1 GCA_902783395.1 uncultured Lachnospiraceae bacterium | reverse complement strand
CCGGAAGCTCTATTGCATGTCCGCATTTCATGATCGGATCGCCGCCATTTCACAGACATAGCCGTCCGGTTCACCATGTTTTACGTATCTCTTCAAAATCCACATCCTTCATATGCCTTTTCCACAACCATATGACTACGATAAGATTAATGACCAGATCTATCCCAAGCACCGCCATCAGGGCGAACCCCAGGGTTCCCTGCTGTACATAGGTATTCTCGGATGATTTTTCGATCTTGAAAAAAATCTCCGGGAGCGAAGTAACGAAATCAAACAGTCCGTGGCTGACGGCAACTGCCCACAGATTTCTTGTTTTCCAATACATGAACAGCCAGCATAATCCTCCCAGTCCGCTGCTGAGGGTCTTTAATATGGCCTGAACTACTCCCATGGGATCGGAAATATCAGTTCCAATGAGATGTACCGCCCCAAACACAACTATATCCGCGATCGCTATTATCAGAAATATATGCTTTACATTTCTGAACTGATAAAGGAGCGCATCGTTGATAAGTCCTCTGGCGGTGAGCTCTTCTACCAGACCGACAGCCAGATAGCTGAAAGCTAAGATCAATAATCTTACAGGCCAGTCTGCTGCTGCAGGTACTCCTTCCTGTATATTCGATATAACGCCTAAAACACCGCCAATTATGGGATATATCATAAGCGGAAGTAAAGTAATTAAAACATAGCCGGTAGTTCCTCCGCATTTTTCAAATGTTTTCTCGCCGGATATCAGATAGAGAAATACCGCTGCTGCCATCGCAAATGCCAGTCTGAACACGCCTCCCTCGAAATCCCCCACCATCCTGGGGCCCAGGAATCGAATGGATAAAGCAACGAATGCTACACCGATCGCACCGGTAAGAAGTGGTTGTCTCTTTAAAAAATCCATCATTGTTTTCATGAATCATTCCTCCATTTTCTGTATCTAAAACCTGTTATTTCAGACCGTTGATTGTCTTCGTCAGAGCTTCCCGGTCATAGAAGGACTCCGTGAACGCAAGGCTGAAGTCCGGCTCGGCACCCTGGTCTATATCATAGAAGGATCCGTTCTTGGTGAAGGCCAGCCGGCTGGGGCCCGAGATCCGGAAGAATGAACCATAGGCTGTAGTCAGAGGCAGCACGACACAGCTTCCGCCGCCAGAGGTCTTGCCTATAAGGGTCACCTTTTCGGAGTTTTTGAAGACGCAGGGTACGAAGTTTCCGCAGGAGAAGCTGTTCGATGAGGTCAGGCAGAACAGTTTTTTATCAGCAAGCCCCCTGTCCTTTTCATCAAACTTCCCATCAAGGTTCACATCCACGTTGTATACGGCAGTAGCCAGTGCACCGGTCATGGTGTCTTTAACGCTTCCGTATCCTTCGCCGATAAATGTAGAGATCGTGAATATGGCTGTATCTGCATCGCCGCCGCTGTTGTTGGAAAGGTCAAGCACGACATTCTCGATCGGGCTTCCCTCACGCATTATCTGTGAATAGGCGTATATCATTATCCCTATCGTGTCCGTGGCTTCTTCCGTAGGAGCGGTCTTATAGTAATCCACGCCTTCAGGGATCGGAAGAAACTGGTCAAAGGTGATATAGGCAGTGTTTCCTATCTCCTGATATGCCGGCACTCCGTCCGGGAAAGCTTTGCTGCGGATATCCCCATAGAGGTCGCCCTGATCGATGCTCGCCCTGTAGCTTCGTCCGAGCCCGATGCTTTTGGTCAGATCCTTTGCAAGTCCGTCCCGGCTCCAGGCAGACTCAGAACCAAAGGTGCTGTGCAAGTCATCCAGATGCTTGAAGATTATTTCGTATAATGCTTCATCTGCGGCGTTGGGATCCGGTCCCATCAGTATTTCTTTTTTTCCGGCCTGCTGTGCCAGGTCATCAAAGGAGTTGATACCGTGGCTTTCCATCAGGCCATACAGGTTATCAAAGGCCATGCAGAGCTCGTTGTAGCTGAACTCGCCCATCTCCTTGCTTATCTCCCGTTTTTCGGCTGAATAGTACAGGTCACCGAACGGCGTCCTCTGCCCGGCCAATCCTTCTCCCATATCGCCTAATTTCGCAAAAAATACAGCGTCGCCATTATAGAACAGGTTTATATACTTCAGGGACAGAAGGATATCGCTGAGGGTCTGCATGGGCACATATACTCCCTTGTCATCAGCAACAAAATCAATGCCGTATGAACCTGCGTCCAGTACGAGCGGATTGCCGTAACGCTCATATGATTCCTCGGAAATGCGGCGGAACAGGGATTTTTCGTCGTCTGAATGGGAGCTGTCTGAGTCGAGGATGTCGATCAGTACACGGTCTGCCTCAAGACGCTGGAAGGCGTCATAATCATAGAATGTGATCGTATCGGCATCACAGTCTACCATCATTGTATATGGATCCCCGTCTGTCCTTGTCAGGGTGCCGGTTTCCCCGTCACGGGAATAGTCAAGCCCATAAGCGAGATCTTCGTCGCCTAAGTGGACATAGTTCTTAAGCAGATAAGGGTACAGTTCGGCCCAGTCCTCCAGGGATATATAAGGCACATCTGAATCTCCGACAAAGTATACGGGCTGTGTGCGGGTATCTTCTTCCTTGCACAGGTACCAGGTCATATCCTTTGACGTTATATTTGCCGTCTGCTGATCAGCGGCATCATCCGATGCTTCTGATGCACTGTCTGATACTTCTGATGTGTTATCAGATGCTTCTGATGCGCTGTCCGCCGCTTCAGTCGCCGGCGGAGCTGTATCAGCCCCCGGAGCATTTCCACTGCATGCAGAAAGGCTTAGGATCATAACCAGCGCCAGTGTAATGGAGATT
>CACZRA010000289.1 GCA_902783395.1 uncultured Lachnospiraceae bacterium | reverse complement strand
GCATCGCAGAGTGCCTTCTGATGATGATTGAAATAATTGGAATAAAATGTAAGTGTCACCCGAACTTCGCTCCAAGATATTTTATGAGCTCAAATATCACACACTCAATTATGTAAACCTTACTGTAGCCGTTATGGCGGTACACCTCGTACCTGCGTTCGATACGCTCCGGTATCTCACGCAGCGGAATGCTCGAGGATACGCCTCCCATGGTAAAATCAGCAAGAAGCTCGTTGATAACCTCGATCTTTGCCCCGCTTTTCTTTACCGCGAAGTAAAGATCCATGTCATCGGAGATATTGAGGCATCTGTACCGGAATTTACCGTATATCTCTCTTTTGACAAACTGCGTGGGATGATTCCAGTCCCGGGAGGTCGTGTATTTCCTGAGTCTCGCCTTTTTGATAAAGGTGTTGCCCGAAGGAAGGATCATCCTGATATCGCCGAAGCAGAGGTCAAAGTCTGTTTCCACGAACCTTTTCACGACCGTCTCTATACAGCCCCTCTCATACATATCATCGGCATTTATTATCCCGATGAGCTCCCCGTGGGAAAGGTCTATGCCCTGATTCATGGCGTCATATATCCCCTTGTCGGGAGAGCTTACTATCCTGTAATCAATGCCGCGCCCGGCGAACCTCTCCTCATAGGACCTTGCTATGTCAAGCGTTCCGTCCGTGGAGCCTCCGTCCTTTATTATATACTCGATAGGTCCCCTGTAGGTCTGCAGCAGCATGGAATCAAGAGTCCTGCTGATGGTCTTTGCTGCATTCATGCAGACCGTGATGACGGATACCTTCACAGATTCACTCATCAAAGGCCTCCGTGGACTCCTCCGCCTTAAAAAGCACCGTAAGTGTCTGAAGAAGTATCCTTATGTCGTTTGCTATACTGAAATTCTCGATATACATGAGGTCAAGGATCAGCTTGTCCCTGCTTGTCGTATTATACTTTCCCATGACCTGGGCATAGCCTGTAAGCCCGGCCTTCATCCTGAGCCTGTAGCGGAACTCCGGAAGATCGGCCGTATACTCCTCCACATTCTTCATCATCTCGGGTCTGGGGCCAACAAGGCTCATATCCCCCGCGAGGATGTTTATGAGCTGCGGCAGCTCGTCTATCCGGTATCTGCGCAGCCATCTGCCGGCCTTTGTCACCCTGTCATCATCCTTGGTGAGAGAAGAAACCTCCGCATTCTCCCTCATTGTCCGGAATTTTATGATCCTGAATACCCTTCCGCCTATCGTAGCCCTCTCCTGCCTGAAGAAAACACTTCCTCCGTCCTCTCTTTTTATGGCTGCGGCCGCTATGAGAAACAGGGGAGACGTAATGATGATACCGAGAAACGAGATCACTATGTCCCCGAGTCTCTTGATGAGTCTCTGCTCAAAAGTCATGCGCGAGGCGGCAGAACGGTAAAACGGAAGATCCGCGAAAAACTGCTCCTGTCCCGAGTGAAGGAGGATATCCTCAATATCAGGATTTATGTAAACTGATTTCTTGTACCGGTAGCATATCCCGGTAAGCTCATGGAGCCGGTTTTTTGGGACATCATAGAAAAACACGCTGTCAGCCCCCTGAATAAGCTCCTCAAGCCCCTCATCCGACGCCGAAGCCGTGTTGTTTATCGTATATCTTCTCCGAAAGATCTCTATCGCCGCCCTGATCCTCTCCTGTTCGGAAGCATCCCCCGTGACTATCAGGGTCTTTTCCGCAGGATTTACCGCAAAATAAAAGGCATTTCCCGCATATGTAAAAACGGCGATGATCATGATCTGGACCAGCATCGCAAGACAGAGAAAGCCAAGGGATGAGAATTCCACCCTTCTTCCGTTTTCATCGTTGGTATTCATTATGACCAGGACAAGATAGGTCAGTATATCAGTAAGAATAAGAGCGATCGAAAGGGAGATTATTATGATCCTCGGCTTCCTTACGCCGACATTGTATCCCCCGTAGGTCCTGACCAGAAGGAGCCCCATGACCGCAAAGGTTATGGTCATCATGATGGATGTCCTGGACAGTCCCAGTATCTGCCAGTTTTCTATCCCTAAAAGCAGAAAAAGAGCCGCCATGCAGCCCAGATACATGAAGAACTCAAGAGCATTCGTTATGGAATTCTTAAATCGTCTGATAAAGCTCATAATACTCTTTATACTTATCCCGCTTTGCGTAGTTTCCGGCCCTTTCGACACAGGCGCGCTCCGTCCCGGTAAGCCCTCCGTCCGCCCTCTTGATATCATCCGGACCGGCGGACATTTCAGACACAGCCTTTACAACGGCGGATATGTCACCCTTTCCGACCACTGCTCCCGTCTCCGGCGTCACGATTTCCCCGCTTCCGCCCGCGTTATAAGTGATAACGGGCGTTCCGCATGCAATCGCCTCTATGTTGGTCGTAGGAAAGGTATCCCCGTAGGTTAGGTTTACATAAAAATCAGCCGTTGAATACCACTCCGCCAGCTCCCTTACCGAATCTGTATGCACGATCTTTATTATCCCCTCAGGAAGTCTCTCCATCTGCGAAGGCCTCAGGCCTATCATCGCAACGCTGTATTCTCCCGGATGCTCCTTTTCAAGCATGTCATACAGGGACGCAAAATCATACATCCCCTTGGTCTCCCTCCAGGGATTCGCGACTCCCAGCAGAAGGGTCTTTCCGCCGATGCCGTATCTTTCCCTGATCCCTGCGGCACCCTTTCCCTGATCCGCTCCTGCTGTCTCCCCTGCACCGGGGCTGAAAATATCAAGATCTATGCCGGTATTTATGACCTTAACGGGATAATCAGAAAGAAATGAACGTGAAACCGCATCCTTAAGCCAATTGGAAGGAGTCACGAGATGCAGGCCGGGTATCCCCGTGAAATGCTCTTTTTTCAGTTTGAAATTGCTTTGGGAAGCATCCCTCATGTATGACGCCGGATACTCATTCTTCTCGGGACAGTCAAAGCATCCCGTGTCCCGGCACCACTTATCACATTCGCAGTACTCAAAATGCGCACAATGCCCAGTAAAAGCCCAGCAGTCATGCAGAGTCCACACAATGGGCTTTTTGCAGGATCTCAGCCAGTCAAACAGGAGTGGGTAGTTTACATAATATCCATGCACATTATGCAGCTGTATGACATCGGGATCATATCCCTCGAGCCTGCGGATAAGCCTTCGTGTTGCGCCCCTGCTGTAGAGGCCGTGTCTGTCGGTAATACGGGTCAGCACACCGTGCAGCGCCATATCGGGATCGCTGCCGATGCGATAATTGTCATATCCCGGAACCGCCTCTCCCCTTCCTCTGCAGAGCAGGGCCTCTCCGCCGCTTTCCATTATCTCATCGGCCGTTCCGCAGGCGATCCTCCCCACGCTTCCCGTCCCGACGACAGTGTTTATTATCGCAACTTTCATTCTGTATGATACCTGTATTTTATCTTTTTCAGCTCGTCGGAATAATATATTATCCCGGCGAGCTCCAGTGCCCGTTTAGATACGCTATGCGTGTCTGATGCCGGGGCGCCCCGGGGTGCTGATGTGCATGGCACATCAAAACGCACCCGCGAAACGTCCACAGGACGTTCCGCCGTCCGAGCGTTGGCTCTGACCGAATGAAACATATTTACACTCCCAAGCCAAAACCAATTATTAATTCTCTCCCAGGAGCAGCTTGATAACTCTCTCCTGCCCCTTCTCAAACTTCTTGGAAAGCTGCAGATCCCTCATCTCAGCCCTCACATGCGGCATATCCGCAAGCCACATTATAGTCTTGATGATCGTAAGCGTATCAACCCTCTCCCCTATGCCCAGATTGATAAACCCGTTCCCCATGCCGGCGAAAACATGCTCTGCCTCTCTCTCATTCTGCGCAAGGACTATGGCAGGGACTCCCATGGAAGCCAGCTCGAAGATCGTCCTTCCCTGGCTCGTGATGCACATATCCGCCTTCTTCATATACCCGGAAACTCTCTTCGCGTCATGATGCACGAAAATATTGAGCTCCGGCATCGGCTTTATCTCCTCCTTGTGTGAATAAGCAAAGCCCGTCAGAAAATGAAACTCCACCTGGGGCATCTTGGCATGCAGCACCTGACAGATCTCATAGAGCTTGCCCGTAAGATTCGCGGGATCCGCTCCGCCGAACATTATCATCACATTCCTGCACTCGGATGAGAATTCCTTCGGAGTCTCTATCAGGAACTCATCTCTTATGAAATAGTAATCCGAGCCCTCGTACACGTTTGAAGGCTTGTTGGGCCTGTTCTCATAGAGAGCGTTGATGACGGCATCCGCATACCACGCCCCCGGTCCCATGTCCTCGAAATTAACGATACGGGGCGTATACTTTCTTTCGAGCTTTATAAGACTTTCCTCGGTATCGAGCACATCGTTGACTATGACATCCGGCATGTAGTTCTTGAGGATCTTCTCATATTCATCGTCGTTTCCGATCACCTTGTACGGGAAATAAGCCTCTTCCAGCTTTGCGATACCTATATGACTGTCCTTATCGACAATGAACAGGATATCATGACCGATAAGCTTGTTCGCTATCGAAAGACATCTGTAGATATGCCCCATGCCGAGCTCCTGCCTTCCCACGCAGCGGAGTACTATCCTCTTTCGGCGCAGGATCGACTCCGCGGAGATCCAGTCCTCCTCGGAATCGATGTCTATGGCCTCTCTCTGGGCCGTCTCATATACCGTTATATTCTCTCCTATGCGGGAATCCTCTGTGACGCACCCTCTG
Organism: uncultured Lachnospiraceae bacterium; assembly: GCA_902783395.1. Taxonomy (GTDB): domain Bacteria; phylum Bacillota; class Clostridia; order Lachnospirales; family Lachnospiraceae; genus NK4A144. Next base: position 2,906 of record CACZRA010000289.1, on the reverse strand, counting down.
CGGGTGATGAGAAAGGCTCCGGTCTCCAGATAATTGCTCGGAAGCTCCTGGGAATTAAGCCTCTTTTCGTAGTTCTTTACTATCTTTCCGTTTTCCCTGCGCCAGGACAGATGCGGCCTGTTCACGCAGGATATCATCGTATCGTAGTCAGAATCAATAAAAGCCTCCACGGCATTTATAAGGGTCTGCGCCCGAAGCGTCGGGGAAGTGGCCTGCATCGTTATCACGATGTCATAATGTTCGTTTCCGCGGTTTTCCATCTTTTTTACCGCGTCATAGATAACAGGATCAAGTGTTATATTATCCGCCGAAAGGGTCTGGTCACGCCATATTATCTCAATTCCCTTGCTCTCCGCTATGCCCCCCAGTTCCTCGTCATCGGTCGACACGCATATATCTGCTTCAAAGCTTTTCATCAGCCTCAGCGCGTTTTCTATGGAATAAAGGATGAGCGGCTTGCCGTTCATGAGCCTTACATTCTTCCTCGGTATCCTCTTTGACCCGCCTCTGGCAGGTATCACTATCAGTATTTTCATCAGTTCAGCTGTCCTTTACGGAAGATTCTTATAGAATTCGCTGTTTTTTATTTCATTGTTCATAAGTAAGTTCCTCCTTATTGAAACACTATTTGACGTTCTGTTAACGAGTAATTAATATTAGCACATATCCGGTCTCGTGTTAAGTTTACGGACGCACAAGAAAGCTCTTTTCAAAGGCTTCGCTTTCCTGAGGTCTGCTGTAATAAAATCCCTGAAGGGAACTGACTCCCATTTCCTTTAATTTCTTCTCCTGAGCGGCAGTTTCTATTCCCACGGCTGAAGAGGTGACCCCGAGAGAATCCGCCAGGGCTATGACAGCACTGATCAAGGTCCCGGCATCAGGATCGGTATCCGCACGATGAATAAGAGACGGCGAAAGGTGGATTGAAGAAAAACCGCAGTCAAGGATATGCTGAAGATTGATATCATCTCCGCCGAAGTCATTGAGCGCAAGGGTAAAACCACAGCCGCTCAAAAACTGAAGGGCTTCCTTGGTGGTCCCCGAGTTCCCCATTATAACATCATTACCCACATCAAGATGAATCAGACCGGGATCAAGTTTCTGTTCCGAGACAAGATCCCTGAGATATTCCACAAGGTCCCGGTCTAAAAGCTGCAGGGGCGACAGATTCAATGAAATGTAAAGCAATCTGTCCCGCCCTTCATTCCACTCAGAAAGCTGTCTTATGGCGGTCCCCGCTATCCAGCGGCTTAAGGAGTTCATGAGTCCCACCTTCTCGGCTATCGGCAGCAGCTGTGATGCAGTATAGCTGTCATCGCCCTTAAGCCTCGGAAAGACCTCCACTCCGGCCAGAACACCGGTTCCGGCACTGAAACGCGGCTGGTAATACAGCGAAAAATCTTTCTCCGGATCGGCATTCTTCAGCCTGTTCTCAAGATACTTATGCCTCTCCACATGCTCTACAAGGCTTCTGTCAAATTTCTTATATCCATCCTTTTGGCCGCTGTGCTTTATCGAGTACATCGCAGCATCCGCATAGCGCATGAGAACATCCGTATCCTCGGAATCATTGGGAAACACCGATACGCCTATACTTCCCGAAAGATGGAATACATACGTTTCGATCTTCACCGGAGTATTAAAGAGTTTCTGTATCCTTGATGCTGTTTCATCAATATCCGCGTCATCTTTTATATTCTTTTTTACCATGAGAAATTCGTCTCCGCCGGTTCTGAAGGATATGTGATCAGCGGGAAGGGCGAGCATCCTGCTGCCGAATTCCTTCAGGACCTGATCTCCCATTTCGTGCCCGTAGGTATCGTTAATGGGCTTGAAGCTGTTCAGGTCTATGCAGAATACAGCAAAACGTTCACCGTTCTCTCTTGAGAGCTGAACCGTCTCATCCATTACCGTCGAACAGTATCTGCGGTTATACAGTCCTGTAAGCAGATCCTGCTGCTTGAGCAGCTGTTCATTTAACGCTCCGTTCCGGAGGGTAGAGGTCATTATCCAGTATGCCATCCAGGCTATGAGGAGATAGAAGAATTCGTTTTTTGAAAGGAACCCGGAAACCATCAGCACAACGCTTATCGCTATCCCGGATATTACCGTGATCGTTGTGCGTCTGGCAGACTTCTCTGTATATCTGTAGGTCTTTAAAGAAAAATTATGATGATGCCGTATCTGATGGAATATACCGTGCGCCATGAGCATCATACAGAGCATATAGGCAAGATTCTGGTAGTTGTTCTCGGGATCATTGCCTATCGCCTGCTGATACGTGTAGGGGATATCAAGCAGTATATATCCTATGATACCGAGAATCATGGTATTCGTTCCCTTGAGCCTGCTTCCGGCCACGATCATATATACCATATGCACCACCATGATAATGATATACAGATTGATAAAGAAATAAAGATAAATCCTTACCAGCTCGAATTCTTTAAGCGTACCGAAGGATCCCAGATACTGCAGAACCTTAACGAAACCCACGAAGCCCACTACCGTAAGGATAAAAGAGTTGATCAGAAACTGATAAAACTCCCTTCCCTTAAGCTTCTGGAAGAAATACACCGCAACAGAGACTCCGAAGAAATAATTCGGCAGAAGGAATATCATGGTAATGAGTATATCTATAAACTCATTATGGGTATAAAGGGTATTGATAAAGTTCAGAAGGTCCGCCGTGCACCACATGAATATTCCAAGTGCAAGGAGCAGTGAAGGCAGCCTGTAGTCTCCCATCCTGTCAAGACACTTCAGTATGAGCAGTCCCGACAGAAATGCAGTTATCGGCGAAAACAGCAGGATCGGGACCTCCATGTCGAAGACTGTGCTCCCGAAGAAAAAAGCATATGATATAAGCAGACAGATCACGATGATGATATCGGAGCGCCGTACCT
>CACZRA010000288.1 GCA_902783395.1 uncultured Lachnospiraceae bacterium | reverse complement strand
TGTGAGGCGCAAGATCTTTCCAGGCTCCCCGTAACATGGGAATAAAGCCTGTAAGTGACATCATGAGAGCTTTTTCCACGGCATCAGAGGGCGGCTGGATCCTTGTAACATCTGCCTTTCCTCCGTTTTCCCTGTATTTTCTCAATATGGACTTTATCCTCACCATTGTATAAAGGATATAAGGCCCGGTGTTTCCCTCAAAGGCTGTGAATTTATCAATATCAAATATATAATCTTTTCTTGCCTCATTTGAAAGATCCCCGTACTTGATAGCAGCAAGGGCGATCTTCGACGCAGTATCCTTTATCTGGTCCTCCGGCATTTCGGCACCGTTCTGCTTCATACGCTCAAGGCACTTTTCATAGACCTCGTCCAGAAGTGTCTCCAGCTTCATTACACCTCCCGATCTGGTTTTGAAGGGCTTTCCGTCCTTTCCGTTCATAGTCCCGAAGCCGAGAAATGAAAGCCTTGTGTCCTCCGGAACGATACCGCATTTCTTCGCTGCGCGGAAAACCTGCATAAAATGGAGATCCTGTCTTTTATCGACAACATATATCACTGAATCCGGTGAATAATCCTCCTGCCTCTGGACAAGAGTAGCAAGGTCCGTGGTAGTATACAGAGAAGCCCCGTCAGACTTCAGGATCATGCAGGGCGGTATCTCCTTTGCATCCGTTTCCTCGGAAACATCAACTACAAGGGCTCCCTGGGATTCGTATGCATAGCCTTCTTTTTTCATACGCTCCACCATCGGGGCAATATAGGGATCTGCATCCGATTCTCCCTTCCATATCTCAAAGGAAACATTTAGCTTGTTGTAGTTATGCTTCAGATCCGCTACGGAAATATCCATTATGTGATGCCATATCCTGAGATATTCTTCATCACCCTGCTGCAGCCTGAATGTGATATCCATAGCTTTGTTCTTGTACGCCTCATCCTCCTTTGACCTTTGGGATGCTGCAGGATATATTTCCGAAAGCTCCTCCAGCGAAGGCATGCGGTCCATACCGCGCTCCTGCATCTCCGCTATGATAAGTCCCATCTGAAGTCCCCAGTCGCCCATATGAATATCACCCAGGGTATCATTTCCTACATATTTTGACAGCCGCTTTACCGCCTCCCCGATTATCGCAGCCCTAAGGTGTCCTATATGCAACGGCTTGGCAACATTGGGTCCGCCGTAATCCACAACGACCTTTTCAGCCTTCGTTATCTCCATCCCGAATCTGTCCGCCGCGGCTTCTTCGGAAAGAAAAAATAAAAAAAAAGAATCGCTTATATCCAGATTGATAAACCCGGGCTTCACGCACTCCGCCTTGCTGAAACACCCGGATCCTGAGATTTTTCCCACAACCTCTTCCGCTATCATAAACGGAGCCTTATGCGCCTCCTTCGCAAGAGCCATCGCCCCGTTGCACTGATACTCACATAGGTCCGGTCTGTCAGATACCGTAACACTTACCTTTGAATCGTCATATCCGGCCGCCCTGAATCCCGCCTTCAGCTCCTCACTGAGTATTTCCAGCAGATCTCTCATATCTCTCCCTTCTCAAACCGCATCTTCATTGCCAATATTCTCTCTTACGCTGTCTCCGTCAAGCCTTCCCCCGGACAAACTTCTCATGTCGCGTCTACATGTTTAACATCATCCCGCTGTCAATGACTTTCTCATGTCGCGTCTACATGATTAACATCATTTCGCCGTCAATACTTTTAGGAAGTTTGCCTGCTGGCAAACTTCTCGGGGTCCCTCACAGTGAGTCATCGTCCCTGGCGGGACCCCTTACAGCCACAATACTCCTGCCTGTACAGTCCGTACTCCTTTGATAGCTCCACAGACCTCTTATATCCGTTCCTTTTCTTAAAATCCGACGGAAGGTGTGATACTCCGTATTCCTCCGCCAGCTCCTCCCCTATCAGGTTTATCCAGTCTGCATCCTTATGGGGCGATATCGAAAGTGTAGTGGTGAAATAATCAAATCCGTTTTCCGACGCATATTCTGCTGCTTT
>CACZRA010000287.1 GCA_902783395.1 uncultured Lachnospiraceae bacterium | reverse complement strand
CATTGACAGATCACCTGCATAGCGCTGATCAAAGAAGCTCATCGGGAGTCTGAAAAGATGAGCAAGCATCTTATAACCCGACAGTAAGGTGAGCTTATTCTGAAGGCGTAGCAGTAATACACCCCTGTAATATGAAAATGCGATCTGATACAGGACGGTCACAGTCATAGCTGTAAGGAGCGATGAAATCCAGTCGGTATTGCGGTCTATAAGGATATCATCGATAAAGATCTGCGCAAAAACAGGCATGAGTATGCCCGGAAGCACAAGGAAAAGCCCCATTATGATAAGTGAAATAATGGATGCACGCTCGCCCCTGAGGCGTTCACTGATCATCCCGATCAGCGTATCGTCTTTTTTATTCTTTGTAAAATCCTTAGTGGGAGCAAAAGTAATGACAACACCTGTGAAGCTCTTATCGATATCCTCATAGGTAACATCCCGTCTTCCGAAGGCCGGATCGTTGATATAATACTTGCCCTTCTTTTTCCCTTCCCATACTACGAAATGATTGAAGTTCCAGTGAATGATACAGGGGACGGGAAGCTCAAGGAGTTTATTGACTTTTATCATGTAGGCATGCGAATCCAGACCGTAACTTTTCGCAGCCATGATCAGGTTGCCGGCATTGCAGCCGTCTCTCGATACACCGGTTTCAATACGGAGCTGTTCAAGAGGAATGAATCTCCCGTAATACCTTAAGATCATGGACAGGCTTGCAGCACCGCACTCCGTATTCTCCATCTGGAATACGGTGGGAGTTTTGGCATAGCAGGCCGTATTTTTTCTTTTTTCCTTCGTTTCAGCCATCAATGCCTCTTTGCATCAAGCAAGGGAAACAGAATGGTTATCGGAGCTTTTTTCTCGATCATGATATCTGCTGTGACTGTTGTTCCGGGAGCAAGCTCCACCTGCGCTCCTTTCCTGTTGGACCATTCGTATCCACTTGCCGTTGTGCTGTCGGGAGTAAGAGAACACTTTATCTCTATGACAGGCCCCATGCTGCTGAAGCTCTCAACAAGCGAGCTGTCACCTAGCATATTATTCATCTCTCCGGTGCTAGTCACATAATTGTCCACGCTGTCTACGACAGCCTTGATATGACCATATTCCTGACTGTTGACCGTGGTCGGATAGATCTTGACCTCCATACCGGCCCTTATCTTCCTTCCATCCGACACCGGAACGTACAGTATCGCCGTCATATGATCAGTACTGTCATCAAGGATACGGCACACTGTGCTTCCGACCCCGATGACATTACCGGGAGCAACATCAAGTCCCATCACTTTACCGCTCATATCCGCCCTGAACTCAAGCTGTTCAGTTTGTCCGGAAAGCCGAGTGGTTGTCATCCTTGCGATCACATCACCTTCCTGAACCCTATCACCATCCCTTAGAGATACTTCATCGATCATTCCGTTTTCAGCACTGTACAGCACATGGATGCCACCCTTCGACATACATATGCCGCTGGCCTTCACATTGACAGGGATCCTTCCGAATATGGACCATAAAACCCCAACGATCAGTATCACTCCTGCCCCGAGCATGGCGACCCAGAAGAAGGGCGGAGTGATGACAACGACCTGATCCAGCTGATCAGGAGACGATATCTGATCTAATGCTGTTTTTCGAAATATACTCTTCATATCCTTTATCCCATAATAAGATTGATCTTTCGGTGCGATATTTACCTTCAGGACGATCTACATTCCTAAAAGATCACGGATGATCGATACGTTCAAGTCAGACCGGCATGTTCATATTCTCCGGCCTTTATAAGCACATATCCTTTTGCAGACTGCAGATTACCGGCTTTCCAGCGCACTTTGAACCATTGAGGGAACACGCTGAAGGTAATGGACATATTCCCGACAGGAAGTTCTTTGGCAAAGACAGATCCTTTCACTTTTTCAATGCGGCTGTCAGCAATATGCCATTTCTTCAAAAGGTCAAAGTATCTCGCGCCGTCACCCTCCTTAAGCGCAGTAATGGCCTCATCCGGGGTTGCTATGGCAAAATTGGTGGAAAGAGAAAAAATATCACCTATAGTACCGTCGGGGAATATATCAAACTGAAATTCGTTTTGCGTAGGTGTCAGGGACATGACAGATACGATCTGATCGATCATCTGATCATCATAGGCCTTAAATCCGACGGTCTCAAAGATATTGACTATCCTTTAAGGATTAGCGATACAGCACTTTATCTCATTCTGAACCAGATAGCCTCCGACCCTTAAGGGAAGTATGCTCCTCCCTCTGAAGAGCCCGAAAAATGAGGGATTCCAGCTATCCTTAAGTCGTCCGGCCATCTCCTCGTAGAGCTGTGCGTACTGTGGTTCTCCTACTGCTTCGCAAAAACCGCCTGCAAGCTCTGTATGCTCTCTTGGCTGAAAGTGAACAGCAGCGGCAGTCGGAACAGATGAACCGGTATCAATCTCGAATCCACCGCCGACTTCCGGATATTTCAGGTATGATGCTCTTAGATATTCCATCATCCTGTCCGTATCTTTTGCCAGCGGAGACGTAATATATGCTGTTTCAGAGGTATCGTCAAAGACGGCCGTTAATGATATATCGAGAAAAGGCTCTCCCGAAAGAGGGAATTCAAGATATATATCGGGAAAAGGTCCGTTACCTAAAAAATCAGGCACTGTCTTCTTTACCATCTCCAGACTGTCTCCGTACAGTATATCTTTCCTGCTGTTAGAAGCAGCCTGACTGAGGAGCAGCAAAAATGCAGTTTTATTATCGATAAGTCTCATATAGCCTGTCTTTCTCTCATAACTCCGTACAGCACCTGCTCCCCGTCAAGCAGTCTGGTACAGGTGCTGCATATCAGGATCGGATCCGTCTCCTCAGGGATGATATCATTGGTCGCAAAGCTTACCTCTTTCAGTTTTTTCAGCCAGTCTCTCCGGGCATCTGCTCCGTCACTATCAGGCAGCGGGATCCGGTCTGAATACTCCTTTATTATTGCCGCAAACCATGTGGCATCATATATTGTTCCCTCATAATTAAAGGATATGACCGGATGGACATCAAAAGATCTCTCATCACTTATCTCAATAAGCTTCATGAACATACTGAAATCCTTCATGTGATGTCCGGAGAGTATGTAGATCCCGTCTTTTGGGACATCGAGCATCTCT
>CACZRA010000286.1 GCA_902783395.1 uncultured Lachnospiraceae bacterium | reverse complement strand
GCCCGTAAGAGAGATCGCCAGTGATATGCAGAGCAGTATACCGAAAAACTTCAAGCGCATGCCAAACCGCTCCTCCTGTATTCATATTTTTGATAAAGACATCAATAATCCGGATAGATAATAACACAATTCAGCTTTTATTGTCATTATTTCCGCCCGCGGATTGCAACGCGCGTAACTGTAAAGACCGCCGGGGCACAAAGCCTTCGGCGGTCTTTATCATCATATCATCAGAAACGACAGTCATTCCGGTCTGTTTATCTGAGTGAAAACAGTATCTGTCCGTATGTAGGATACGGGAGATATCCGTCGGGGATGATCTTCTCCGCCTTATCGACAAAGGCTCTGAGTTCATCCATATCCTTTAAGATCACATCGTGATAGAATTTTGCTGCTTCCAGATTGTCTTCTATCCTCTCCGCTCTTTCCGTGTCATCGCGGAGCTGATGTATCTTATTACCTATTATCTCGCTCGTGTCATCCAGAGTATTGATTATATCCGACTCATAGGATATCGGAAGCGAAGGAAGGAGCTGCTTCTTCTTCAATGCTTCATTCGTCACGTCCTTCATATAGGACACAAGTCCCTGTGTAAAGTCCTTCCTTATCATCTCCTGAAGGGTCAGGGCCTCGATATGTATCTCCTTATTATAGTTCTCAAGGAATATCTCATATCTTGACTCAAGCTCGACATCAGAAAGCACCTCATGCTTTTTGAAAAGCTCTCTGTTCTTTTCGGACAATAAGTGCGGCATCGCATCGGGAACCGACTTAAGGTTGTAAAGTCCCCTCTTCTCCGCTTCCTCAAGCCATTCATCCGAATAACCGTTGCCGTTGAAGATAACCTTCTTGTGCTCTTTAAGCATTTCGCGGAGAGTCGCATCTACCGCCTCGTCAAGCTTGTCGGCAGGAGCATCCTTGATCTTTTCATATATCCTGTCAAGCATCTCCGCCACTGCGGTATTGAGCGCTATATTAGGCTGAGCAACTGAAATTGACGACCCCGGCATACGGAATTCGAATTTATTTCCCGTGAAAGCGAAGGGAGAGGTCCTGTTCCTGTCCGTGGTATCCTGTGTGATATGGGGCAGCACATGAGCCCAGCTCATCTTTGTTGCTCCGCTTCCGTCAAATTTCGTCCCCTCTTCGATCGACTTCAGGACACCTGCGAGCTCGTCCCCTACAAATACAGAGATCACTGCCGGCGGAGCCTCGTTCGCACCGAGCCTGTGGTCGTTTCCTGCGGTAGCAACGGAAAGTCTCAGAAGATCCGCATATTCATCCACTGCGGATATCACAGCCATGAGGAAGATAAGGAACTGCTTATTCTCATGGGGAGTCTTTCCGGGATCAAGAAGGTTTTCACCCTTATCCGTGGAGATCGACCAGTTGTTGTGCTTGCCGGATCCGTTTATCCCCTCAAAAGGCTTCTCATGGAGAAGACAGGCATATCCGCACTTATCAGCGACCTTTTTCATCACCTCCATTGTAAGCTGGTTGTGGTCAACTGAGACATTAGCGGTCTCAAATACGGGAGCAAGCTCATGCTGTGCAGGTGCAACCTCATTGTGCTTGGTCTTTGCGGGCACTCCGAGTTTCCAGAGCTCCTTGTCAAGCTCATGCATGAATTCGGAAACCTTGGGCTTGAGAACGCCGAAATAATGATCCTCCATCTCCTGGCCCTTGGGTGCCGGTGCTCCGATGAGCGTCCTTCCGCACATAACGAGATCCTTCCTCTTAAGGTACATCTCCTTGTCAATAAGGAAATATTCCTGCTCGGAGCCTATAGTCGTATTTACCCTTGATACATCCTTTTTGCCGAGGACATTCAAAACCCTGATCGCAGACTCGGAAAGAGCATCCATGGAACGGAGAAGCGGCGTCTTCTTATCAAGAGCCTCACCGCCGTATGAACAGAATGCCGTGGGAATATAAAGTGTTCCGTCCTTTACAAAGCAGGGAGATGAGGGATCCCAGGCCGTATATCCCCTTGCCTCGAAGGTTGCCCTCAGACCGCCTGAAGGGAAGCTGGAAGCATCCGGTTCTCCCTTTACGAGCTCCTTTCCGGAAAACTCAAGCAGCACTTCTCCGCTTCCTGCCGGGAAAATAAAGCTGTCATGCTTTTCGGCCGTAAGCCCGGTCATAGGCTGGAACCAATGCGTAAAATGCGTAGCTCCGTTTTCCAAAGCCCATTCCTTCATTGCAGCGGCTACGGTATTTGCAACATCCAGCGCAAGATGAGTACCTGTTTCCGCAGTTGCCTTTACAGCCCTGTAGACATCCTTCGGAAGCCTTTCCTGCATGACTCTGTCTCCGAATACAAGACTGCCGTAGATTTCCTTGATCGATTCCTGTGCCATAGTTTTTCTCCTTTAAGTAAAGCCGTTATTATCCGTTAAATAAGTAAAGGCACCTGGACTGATCCAAGCGCCTTTGCTTTAACGAGATTGATTGTATACCCATATCTTTCATTTTGCAAGCAGTAATTTACAAAAGTATTTATTAACTCCCGGAGGACATCTTGTGTCTTTTTTCTTTTATCATGTCCCTTAAGTCTTCCGCCATCGGGCGTATCCCCGGCTTTAATGATCTGTCCTGCAGGGAACGCAGTATATACCTTCCGGCATCATTTATCTCATCCTGCCGGAAACACAGCACTGCCATAAGGTAATCGAAGGTTCCTTCGCTCATTCCGTTTATCGGAAAATCCTCCTTCATTTCCGCTTCCTTGAGGTTACGGAGAGTATATTTTATAAGCTTTCTTTCTTCCTCCTCGCTCATGGGATCGTTTTCCAGAACGATCTTTCCCTCACTGAGCACCTGCTCGCGCCATCCTCTCAGAAGCCAGGCTTCGTTCAGAGAAACATAAGCCCTGTGGCTGCTCTTTGCGCTCCGTATCAGACAGCATCTTAATGCGGATTTAAAATACCCGTAAGCATCCCTGTAATCTCTTGAGATCTCCTCCAAAGGAGCTCCGGTATCCCACTTGATACTCTTTTCCCTGAGTATAGCCACTTCCTTCTGAAGGACATTGTTGAACCGGCTTTCCATATCGGCATAGCCGCAGACCGGACACTCTATTATCTTGTATTTTATGGGATCTATGTTTTTGTACAGCGGCCGCAGGTCCATATCCATTCCTGCAGACTGAGCCACTCCCGCACGTACTGCCTTGACCTTGAATACTCTTTCACAGACCGGACATTTGTATTCCTTGTCTAAAAGAAGCTGCAGCTCGCTGTAGCCGTCAACAACCGGCGCTTTATTTCCTTCTCCCTTATTCCGGGCTCCTTCCGGCATCTTAGGACTGCCCGGCAATTCCCCTCTCATAACTTATCTCCCCCGAAATGATAATCCTCAGCGTAAACGGTTCTTTCTCTCGAGTTTCGTCAACACGTCTTCCTTAAGAACAAAGTATTTCAAAAGAAGCTGGTTCATGGATTTGATCTCCTGAGGCCTGTCATTCATGTATCTTGCGAAGAAAGCATTCCAGAACTCAATACAGGCCGCCTTTGTAAGTCCGTAGGTTCTGCGGCAGTAGCCCTCCTGTTTGCTCTCTATGCCCACCAGTGAAGCAAACAGAGCCTGCAGGTCAAACAATGCGTGTCCGTAGGCACTTCCGGACATATCAAGGAGCAGCAGTTCATTATTTTTGACCATGACGCTGTTCAGATTTATATCTCCGTGTACATAGGTATTGCTGTCCGGTATTGAAGATATCAGACTTGAAAAGACCGCGATCTTGCTGTCTGAAGGATCATCGACCTCTTCTATCCACTTTCTGTACTTATCCTTGATATCCGGGAATTTATTTGTGGGTATCTCCGTAGAATGGAGTTCCTTTAACGTACTGGCAAGCATTGACGCATAAACCGGCATCTGGTCGGGCTTATGGCTTATGAGATACGCGAGAGAAGTCATCTCCGCCTTTTCAAATACTATACCGTATCCCTGCTCGCATTTTACGACATCATAGGGTATCAGGGTAGGAACCCCGTATACCATGGCGGTCTGTGCACAGGTTCTTTCCTTCCTGACATCGGGCAGAGGAACGGAGGATCCGTAGACCTTTATCATTTCGTCGTCCGACAGCTGGAAGATCTCACCGTTAAGGGCCGAGCTTATCTTTTTACATCCCTTGACGGAGACGAACCTCATCTCCCTCTCGACCACGAAGATATCAACGAATCCTGTGACATCAAAGATATCAAACACTTCATCGGAAACGTTCTTGATATGGATCTCTCTTTTTACGGCCTTTTTGACCTTGAGCAGGACACGAAGTCCCGCGCTCGAAATATACTGCAGATTGGAGGCATCAAAGGCGATATCGACATTATCGAATAAGGAACCCTCATCTATCAGCTCCTTCTCCAGCTGATCCACATTATTGGAATCTATCCGTCCCTCAAGGAAAAAGGTCAGGGCTCCGTCAACAAATTCACTTTTCATGGCTCTCCTCCGATCTGATATATTCTTATCAAACTATACCATAAACAAAAGAATTTTACATCGTATCAAAGCAGATCCGCTATCTCGTAAATCATTTTTTCCGTTTTTTCCCAGCCTATGCATGGGTCGGTTATCGACTGTCCGTATACTCCGCCGTCGGGCTTCTGTGAGCCGTCCACGAGGTAGGATTCTATCATCAGTCCCTTGACCAGTTTTTTGATATCTCCCGACAGCCTCATGCTGTGAAGTATCTCCTTCGCGATCCTCGGCTGCTGGTCATACTGCTTGTCCGAATTGGAATGGTTTGTATCAACTATCACGGCAGGATTCTTCAGCCCGCTCTCTTCATAAAGCTCATGCAGGAAGATCAGATCCTCATAATGATAGTTCGGTGCGGAATGACCGGATTTATGGGAATAACCACGCAGGATCGCATGAGCCAGCGGATTCCCCTTGCTCACGACCTCCCATCCCGAATAGACGAAGGTATGGGATGCCTGAGCTGCAGTCAGGGCATTCATCATAACGGAAAGCATTCCGCCTGTGGGGTTCTTCATTCCAACGGGTATATCAAGACCGCTTGACGTAAGGCGGTGCATCTGGTTTTCGACCGACCTGGCTCCGACAGCCACGTAAGAAAGCACATCCGACAGATATGAGTGGTTTTCGGGATAAAGCATCTCATCCGCACATGAAAAACCGGTGTTTTCAAGAGCCTGAAGATGGAGCTTTCTTATGGCCATTATCCCCTTGAGCATATCGGGCTCGCTCTCGGGATCGGGCTGATGCAGCATTCCCTTATATCCCGCCCCCGTAGTCCTCGGTTTGTTTGTATATATCCGGGGGATGATCACTATCTTATCGCTCACGCGGTCCTGTACTTCCCTTAGCCTTGTGATATATTCAAGGACCGCATCCGCTCTGTCCGCAGAGCAGGGACCTATGACAAGAATGAACTTGTCACTTCTGCCGTAAAATATATCCTGAAGAGCAGTATCATTTGCCCTCTTGCTCGCCGCAGCCTCATTTGAGAGGGGATACATCTCCTTTACCACTCTTGCCGACGGCAGCTCTCTTTTAAAATCCAGATTCATCTCTTTCCCTCTTTACGAATTATCCTCTATACGGTAGGTCTTATAGGATCCGACCAGCTTAAGTCTTGCACATATGACCGACAGCTCCTTCAGCATATCCTGACCGTTCTGACTGTTTATATTGCCTTCGGCTTCGATGAAAAAGTAATAATTCCAGAGCAGCTCCTTCATCGGCCGGCTCCTCAGACTCCTCATATTATACCCGTGTGAGCCTATGATGTTAAGAGTCTGTGCAAGGGCGCCCGCTTCATTCTTAACGGTAAACACAAGGATAAAGCTTTCTTCATCCTTACCTGCGGATGAAGGAGCACCTTCGGATGCTCCGGAAAAAACAGCAAACCTTGTGGTGTTTATGCCGCTGTCCTGTATCTTGTCATCAAGGATCGTAAGCCCCATGAGCCCTGCTGTTTCTTTTGACGCGATCGCCGCCAGGGATGCATCTCCCAATTCCTTTACCCTGCGGGCCGCAAGCGCGGTATTACCGAATTCCTGTGCGGTAAAACCGTGTGAGCAAATATAATCAGAGCATTGGAGGAGGGCCTGGGGATGGCTTATCACTGTCTTTATTCCCTCTCTTGTGCTTCCGGGGATCCCTAAAAGATAATGCCTTACGGGAAGGTCTATCACCTGATTAACGAAAAGGCTGCCCTGAAAGGCAAGATCCATGACCGCATTGACCTCTCCGGCATAGCTGTTCTCAAGAGGCAGTACCGCGCAGTCGCACTCTCCCAGTTCCACGCTCCTGTATGCCTGATTAAAATCATTTTTACAAACAAGTGACGCTTCATGAAACATGGTCCTTGCCGCAATGTGGGCAAAGGATCCCTCGACACCGCTGTATGCGACCTTCATACCGGACAGAAGCTTTTCCTGATATCTGCAGGATATGTCGATCATTCCCTTAAGAAAGCTCACATAGTACGCTTCGTATTCCGCGTTTTCTATCCTTTTCCTGTTCTTTTCGATCAGCGCATCTTCCCTCGTCCTGTCCTTGACCGGAAGCCCGTGTTCCTTCTTGTACTGCGCTATCGCGGCTCCTGCCTGCATCCTTTTTTCAAACAGGCGCGCCATTTCCTCATCTACACTGTCTATTATTTCACGATTCCTTGACAGATCGTCCATGATTTCTCTCCTGTAAAAAACTACTCAGGATAATTCCTGATAAAAATAAGTAAACCGGCACAGAGCACCGAAACGACAGAAGTTTGCCGCTTACTATAAAATATGAGCCCCCTGTTGTCAAGAAACCCTTCTGACGGCTTCCTTCATGGACCTTACATATTCGCCCACATAAGAAGGCGCCTCCGTTTTATACCTGTCCAGAAGCTTTATTATGGCGGAGCCGACTATCGCCCCGTCTGATATCCCCGCCATCTTTTCCGCCTGTAAGGGAGTGGATATACCAAAGCCTATGGCACATGGTATATCCGTATTTTCCCTGACGATCTTTACTATGGAGTCAAGATCCGTCGTGATCTCGCTTCTTGTCCCCGTGACGCCGAGGCTTGATACGATGTAAAGAAAGCCCTCCGCCTCCTTTGCGATCATGGCTATCCTTCCCTCCGAGGTAGGTGCTATAAGGGAGATAAGATCTACCGAATACTTTCTGCAGACCGGAAGGAACTCATCCTTTTCCTCAAACGGAAGATCAGGAAGTATGATACCGTCCATACCTGTATCCCTGCAGGAAGAGATGAACCTTTCCGCTCCATAGGAATACACAACATTGGCATAGGTCATAAAGACCATCGGGACAGACGTTTCTTTTCTCAGTTCCCTTACAAGTCCGAAGATACTGTCGGTCGTAACGCCTCCTTTTAACGCCCTCTCGTTTGCGGCCTGTATCACCGGCCCCTCAGCCGTCGGGTCGGAAAAAGGTATCCCGAGCTCTATAAGATCAGCTCCGTTTTTCACTGCCTCCAGCACAACCTTCCTTGTGGTATCAAGATCGGGATCACCACAGGTTATAAAAGGAATAAATGCCTTTCCGTTCTTAAATGCTTCAGCGATATTACTCATGGATATCCTCCCCCCTGTATCTTGCGATTGCCGCACAGTCCTTGTCTCCCCTGCCAGAAATGGTTACCGCTATGATGCGGTCCTTATCAAGAGACGTTGCAAGCTTCATGGCGTAAGACAGAGCATGGGCAGACTCTATGGCGGGTATGATCCCCTCCGTCCTTGAAAGATACTCAAAGGCACATACCGCCTCTTCATCAGTGACCGGAACATACTCAGCCCTTCCGATGTCATGAAGATACGCATGCTCAGGCCCTATCCCGGGATAATCAAGACCCGCGGAGATCGAATATACGGGCGCTATCTGTCCGTACTCATCCTGGCAGAAATAAGATTTCATACCATGGAATATCCCAGGTTTTCCCGTTGCTATGGTCGCCGCGGTCTCAAAGGTATCGACTCCCCTTCCCGCAGCCTCGCATCCGATAAGACGGACCCCCTTATCTCCTATGAAATGATAGAAGCTTCCGATCGCATTGGAGCCTCCGCCCACACAGGCTATAACCGCATCGGGAAGTCTTCCCTCCTTTTCCGTCATCTGCTCCTTTATTTCCCTGGATATGACCGACTGGAAATCCCTTACTATGGTCGGGAAGGGATGGGGTCCCATGACCGATCCGAGACAGTAATGCGTGTCGCTTATCCTTGACGTCCATTCGCGCATCGCTTCAGACACGGCATCCTTCAACGTAGCCGTACCGGATCTTACGGGTATGACCTCTGCTCCCAGAAGCCTCATCTTATAGACATTAAGCGCCTGCCTTCTGGTATCCTCCTCGCCCATAAATACGACACACTCCATCCCCATAAGTGCCGCCGCCGTGGCTGTGGCTACTCCGTGCTGTCCCGCACCGGTCTCGGCGATGAGTCGTGTCTTTCCCATCTTCTTTGC
>CACZRA010000285.1 GCA_902783395.1 uncultured Lachnospiraceae bacterium | reverse complement strand
TCCCATCTTTCAAAGAAGATATCCGAGAGATTGAGTGAAGACAACGGCCGCCTTACTATCTTCAGATTATCGAAATCACCCGGAGTCCCCATCCTGTCAGTGATAACAAAGACCTTGTCCCTGTCCTGATCCTTTATATTATCCACCACATCGACATACCCCTCTTCGGATATGAAAATATACCTGTAAACTCCCTCCGCATACAGCTTTGCAAAAACATCGGGAGAATATGCAACATCCAGTATCACGCCGAAGGGCGCAAAAGTATTTTCCATGTATGAGGCTCCCTTTTCACCGTACGCGTAAAGAAGCACCCTCTTGCCTACCGTAAATGCCTTATCCGCCAGGACCATACGCTCAACCGTAAAGACTTCGAAGGAAACAATAACGGTCGTTCCTACATCTCTCAGGCTCTTGATATCGAAATCCCCGTTCATCAGCTGCAGTATCCCGCGGAAAACCGAATACTTAAGCCCCAGCCGTTTTATCCTGCTGTCCTGTCTCGAATCGTATTTCTCATAGCTCGAATAGATCGTAGCCAGATCCTCTTCCGGTATACCCTCTCCCGTATCCGATATCTCCGCCACAAATCTCGCTCTGCTCTTATCCTTCGAGAATTCTCCCTTTATCCTGAAATGAACTCTTCCGTCCGATACCGAATCGATGGCATCATGAATGAGATCCTGCAATATCATCTCAAGCTGGATATGATCTCCGTACAATATGTTCGGGCTGTCGGGGTCTATGTCTATGAAAAGATCGATCCCCTTCTCCTCCGTCCTTATCGAGGCTTCGGAAACAATCTCCCTCATCATCGTACCGAATTCGAACTGGTCGAAAGAAAGAGAAAGCTTTTCTGATTCCAGTCTTGAATAATCAAGTATGCTGTTTATCGTGGACAGCAGATCCCTGGCATTATGGGTGATTATGGATATCTCCTCGGTAAGCTCTCCGTCCACATCGGAATTCTGTATGATCCCGCTCATTCCGATGATGGCGTTCATGGGGGTACGCAGCTCGTGGGAAACATTTGAAAGGAAACGGCTCTTTGTCTCAGCGCTTGCGGTGCTCTGTCTCACGGATTCCTCCACGCTCTTACGCTTGGCCATAAGAAGATAACGCTCGTAATCCATGATCAGAAGGAAGATCATGGTACAGAAGATGATACACATCGCCATGCTGAACACGGCTCTGAGCCCCTCGGGAATATTGTGAATTATCTCCGGATGGACTCCCGAATACAGTATGAGCACCGTATACCAGACAATATACAGGATCACAGACAGGATCCTGACCGGCCCCTTCAGCAGGAATATCGCGTTTACTATGCCGCAAAGGAATAAAAACTCAATGCCGCCGTAGATCCCGCCCGCATAAAGGAAAAAGAGCGGTATTACAACAAGATTCAGACTGTAACAGAACAACAGGGATGTAAGTAATACTTTCTTATTGAAAAAGAAAACCCCGTAAACCGCAAGCAGCAGAAGGAAGGAAGAAATAAGCACGATGTACGCCGACATATCATACCCTGCTACCAAAAAGCAGGGCGCAGCAAGTATAACAGCAGCAATGCTGTAGATCCCAAGCAGCCTTAACAGTCTTCTGTCAAGCTCTATGTCATCATTATAATAGAACTCACTGAAGAGCCTTTTTCTTACCGCTTCTATCATATAAGCCTGTCCTTCGGAATATATCTTTTGACCATGTACTCCATCTCCCCCATATCTATGGGTTTGGCAAGATAATCATCAAAGCCCGCATTTATCAGCATCTGTTTCGCGCCCTCATGCGCATCCGCGGTGAGTACTATACAGGGAACGGTCTTTGCCCAGTCCGCCTGAATCTTACGGATCGCCCTGAGTGTATCTATCCCGTTGAGTCCTGCCATCATATAATCTATGAACAGGATATCAAAGCTCATGACCTTCGCAAGACTCAGTGCGCTGGTGCCGCTGTTCGCCGTTGATACGTCAAATCCCATTCTCGTCAGAAGTCTCTCGGCGACCATCAGATTTGTCATGTTGTCATCCACGACCATTGCCCTTGCTCCCGACACAAGGATCCGCCTGTCATCCCGGTCTGCGCTTTCTTCAGCGGATTCCTTTCTCTGAGCGGACTGGTTCTGCTCGCTCGCAAAATAACTTGCTATATTCAGGCAGCTCAGCGGCTTGACCAGTCTTGTATCACCGAACTGATCATCCGTATCATCAACCTCTTTCATCATAACTATTGTTATATTGGCCCCCATAAGGACCGGCAGATCACAGGAGCCCTCAAGACATTCAGGGGTGATGAAAAGATGCGTATATATTCCCTGTCTTATCACGCTGTTCATCTCGTCGCTGTTCTCAACGACCGTACAGCGGATCTTCATGGCTCTCAGGGTATCCTTCAGCACGGCTTTCATATTCTCATCATCATCACAGATGATGACGCCCAGTTCTTTATTGTTCTCTACTATGGCAAGAGGACTGTTATCGGAAATATTCTGGGGTATGTCAAAGGAAAACACGGAGCCCTTGTTGTATGTGCTCTTCACCTTTATCTCACCGCCGCAGGCATTTACTATGCTCTTTGTAATGGAAAGCCCCAGTCCGGAGCCCTCCTTTTTAAGGCTCTCGTTAATGTCATCCTCTACCCTTGTGAAATCATCGAAAAGAGTGGGAAGCTTGTCTTCCTTTATACCGATACCCGTGTCCGAGACATCCGCATGAAGGACCATCCTATCTTCCATGACATCGCTCATGACCACTCTCAGCGTAATGTGTCCCTCCATCGTATACTTTACGGCATTATTCAGGATATTGATGAATACCTGTCTGACCCGGACCACATCCCCGATGAGCAGCCTCGGGATATAGGGATCAATATAAACATAGAGCTTCACGCCGGAGCCCATTACACGTACGGATATCATGTTTATGATATCGTCAAGAAAATCGCCCAGATCATATTCCGAATTCTGCATGACTATATTCCGCACATCATCGTTGGAAAAGACCAGAAGATCGTCAAGCGTCGTAATGAGAGCGCGGCAGGCATTGGTGATATGATGGACGTTCTGTCTCGTATCATCCGATATGTCCTTGGCCAGCATGATCTCTCCGGCGCTCATTATCGCGTTCATGGGAGTCCGGATCTCGTGGGACATGTTCATAAGAAAGACATCTTTGGATTTCTCGGTCTCATCGGCTTCCAGCCTGCTCTGTTCTGCCTTTTTGCTCTCTGTGGAATAATATCTCAGAGAAGCCATCGTACAGGCCACCGCAAACACGGCACAGACCAGCATGGGAACCACCACATCCAGTACTATATTCACATCCTCCATGACCGGAAGACCCTCCCGCGTCAGCCGGAAATACGAAAATATAACAGACGATATCCATGCAAGCCAGAACATGAGATAAGATATGGTCCTCAGCTTCCCGTCCTGAACAAAAACCGTAAGAAGAAAGCCGAGGAAATAATACATCAGCATAAAGGATACGAATCTTCCGTCAATAAAATATGATACCGGAAAGATCACCAGCTCAAAGATCACAACGATCACAAAGGATGAAAGCTGGTATTTCCCGCTCTGTGTCGCATATCCGATAAAGAAGGTTAAAAGGACGATACCTATCCCCGTGACATAATAGAAGGAGCTGTCCATGTGAAGATAAAAACTGCTCGCAATAGAAAAAACATAGGAAATGAAAAACAGGGCCATTCCTATGTTGAAGTTTATCACCTCAAGCGGTGTATCCGATCCAAACCATTTTGTCAGGCTTTCACGCACTGCCTTACCCGTCCCGTATCAGATCAGCTCGGTATGTCCGTCGTCCTTTAACGCGCAGACCACATCCACTCTCCTGAAGAGCACATTTTCAACGAAGGGCTTTTTGAGGAAATCGGCTGCACCGAGCTTATAATACTTGCTTATAGCGGTCACAGACGCATCCGAAGCCATGATGATAACGGGGATATCCTTTGTTTCTCCGTCCTCCTTAAGCCTTTTGAGGATCCCCTCTGACATCCCGTCATCCATAAACATATCCAGCAGTATGACATCCGGTTTTTCACTCTTCGCCGTTGACATGATCTCATCTCCGGTCGCGGCCGTCACTACGTAATACCGGTCACCGATTATCTCTTTTGCCTGTTCAAAAACAGTCGGCATGTCATCCGCAACGAGTATTTTTCTCATTTCCACCTCCAAATCCCGCATTCTCTGCGGTTGCTTCGGAGAAATCACATAAGGCTTCTCCGAGAGAATCAGAAGCACTGGCACTTTTGACAGAAGGCAGGCCCTCACATTTGGATTTATTGTACCATGACGGTCTTTTTTGTTCAAATATATCTGTAAACCGAAAATATTGACAACAACTGTCAAAACTCTTAAAATACATAAGTTGTGAGCATAATGAAGGGTGCGCGGGCAAGGATGTCATTGCAGGGTGCGATGACATTTTTTTGTATCAGCCGCCTAACATAAACACAGGAGGAGAATCAAATGAAAAAGATTATCGCTTGTCTGATGACCGGTATCATGGTATTAAGCCTTGCGGCATGCGGCTCATCCGCACCCGCAGCTTCTGACGGCGGAGCTCAGGGCAGCGCTGCCGGCGGAGATACGATCCGTATAGGAGTTTTCGAGCCCTCGACCGGCGACTCCGCTTCCGGCGGAAAGAAGGAGATCCTTGGGATGCAGTATGCAAATTCCGAGACACCTACGGTGGAGGTCGGAGGAAAGACCTATAATATCGAGCTTGTGGTAGCCGATAACGGCTCATCGGCGGATAAAGCACCTTCGGCAGCTTCCGAGCTTGTCGGCAAGAATGTATCTCTTGTCCTCGGATCCTACGGATCAGGCGTTTCAATGGCCGGAGGTCCCAAGTTTGAGGAGGCCGGACTTGCAGCCATCGGTGTTACCTGCACCAACCCCAACGTAACGGCAGGAAATGATTATTATTTCAGGATCTGCTTCCTGGATAATTTCCAGGCAGACGTTCTTGCAAACTTTGCCATAGAGAAGTTTTCCGCAAAGAAGGCATACTGCCTCGGTGAGAACGGAAACGAATATGACCAGGGACTCGTTGCTTTCTTCACACAGGTGTTTGAAGCCGCGGGAGGCGAGGTCATCTCCGATTCCTTCCCCACCAACAATTCAGACTTCACTTCTTATCTCAACAAAGCAAAGAGCGAAGGCGCGGATGTCATATTCACACCTGTCTCCATAGCATATGCAAAGCAGATCATGGAGCAGGCAGCATCACTTGATATTGGCATTCCGTTCCTCGGCTCGGATACACTTGACGACAACATGGTGCTTGAAGCCACAAAGGATACAAATCTTCAGCTCTATGTATCGACCTTCTATCAGGAGGGCGGATCGGATACCTTCGATAAGGGTATAAAGGATTATATCAACAGCAATTCGGACGCCATGACGGCAAACGGCGGAAACGATACCATATCCGCAGTCACAGCCATGGGCTACGATGCATATTATGTTGCTCTTGAGGCTATCAAGGCTGCAGGCTCAGGCGATAAGGCTGCCATCAAGCAGGCTATCTCCGGGGTGAAGTGGGATGGCGTATCGGGTTCGATCGCTTTTGACGATGTCGGCGACGCAGTCCGCGACACAGCTTATATCAAGACCGCTGACACGGCAACGGGCACCTGGGCATTTGAAAAGGTCCAGAAGGGCTCAGGCATCTAAGAAGGAATAATAATATGGAATATGTCATCTCTGTACTGCTCTCCGGCGTTTCAGTCGGCGGGCAGTACGCCCTTATTGCAATAGGATACACACTTGTTTACGGTATACTCCGTCTCATCAATTTCGCACACGGTGATGTTTTCATGGTCGCAGGCCTGATGGGCATATATCTTACGGCATCGCTTCCGATAAGCCTGTCACTGCCCCTGGTCATCATCCTGACCGTGGTACTGGGATTTACGATCGAGCGTGTCGCATATAAGCCGCTGCGTGAAGCACCGCGTATGTCTGTCATGATCTCCGCCATCGGCGTGAGCTATCTTCTCCAGAATACGGCGACCTATGTCACAGGCGGACAGCCGATGACCTATCCCTCGATCCCCTTTCTTTCCGGTACGGTCAATCTTGCCGGCACACAGACCAAATGGGTCGTGATAATCACCCCCTTCCTTGTTCTCGGTCTGGTCCTGGCCCTTTCAGTTCTGATAAACAAGACCAAGGTCGGCATGGCCATGAGAGCTGTTTCCAAGGATTTTGAGACCAGCCGTCTCATGGGCATCAGGATAAACAGCGTCATATCCGTGACCTTTATAATAGGCTCCGCTCTTGCGGCCGTCGGATCGATACTGTTCTTTACGAATTATCCGGCCATAACCCCCATGTCGGGCGCAATGCCCGGTCTCAAGGCCTTTGTGGCGGCGGTTTTCGGAGGCATAGGATCCATCCCCGGTGCCGTCATCGGTGCCTTCCTGATCGGCATCTGCGAGACCATAATAAAGGGTCTGCCGTCCTCATGGGACGTTTCGGTATTTTCTGATGCTTTCACCTTTGCTCTGCTGATAGTGATCCTTGTATTCAAGCCACAGGGACTGTTCGGCGAAGCTGCGACAGACAAAGTATGAACAGGCGGGATTTATCATGAAAAAAAGCAAGAATTATATACCGGCTCTGACCGGTATCACGGCTCTTTTATTATTTGTTGTTTTACTTGAAAATATAAGCTCGATCATCCCGGGACTTCCCTCCGTATTTGATCCAACGAGTCCTCTTTTCACGGTACTTAAAAAAGCTGCCGTTTATTCGCTCGTCGCGGTTTCGATGAATCTGCTGAACGGCTTTACGGGACTTTTTTCGCTGGGCCAGGCGGGCTTCATGCTGCTCGGTGCGTATACCTATGCGATACTTACGGTTCCCGCAGCCCAGAAGGATCAGGTATACTATCTCTTCGGAGGCTGTGCCTTTGACTTTTCCATTGTGGATATGTTTGAGGGAATATTCGGCTCAGGCGGCGCCGGAGGCGCCTTCAGTATGATACTCGGAGTTCTGATCGCGCTTATCCTTGCCGGATGTGTGGCGGGATTCTTCGCCTTCCTTATAGGCTTTCCCGTGCTCAGGCTCAAAAGTGACTATCTCGCCATAGCCACTCTCGGTTTTGCCGAGATACTCCGTGCCATCTTCCAGTGGCAGAAGCTCGGTCCCATTACTAACGGCGCAAACATGATAAAGGGATTTCCTACATTCTCCAGCTTTAACATAACAGACGCTTCGGGAAACGTTATCGTAAGGCTTTCCACCTTCGTTCCCTTCCTTATCACTTCACTTTGCATACTCCTCATAGTCCTTCTCATACATTCCTCCTACGGGAGAGCCTTTATGGCAATAAGAGATGATGAGGTGGCTGCAGAAGCCATGGGAGTCGCGCTTTTCAGGCATAAGACTCTTTCTTTTGTGATATCAAGCTTCTTTGCGGGAGTCGGCGGAGCTCTTTTTGCGATGTATGTGGCCAATGCGCAGGCTAAAGCATTTACCTCCACCATGACCTATGAGATCCTCCTGATCGTCGTCATAGGCGGTATAGGCTCGGTATCAGGCTCCGTGCTCGCGACCTTCCTGTATGTTGCCTGCTCGGAATGGTGGCTCCGTTTTCTCGACAGCGAGCTTTACTTCGGGAACTTCAAGGTTCCGCTTCTTCGGAACGGTTTCAGGATGGTCGTATTCTCGGTCGTTATCATGATAATAGTGCTCTTCTTCTCGCAGGGCATCATGGGAAACAGAGAGATAAGCTTTAAGGCTTTTCGGAAAGGAAAGAATAAGCAATAATGGAAAATACTGCAGAGAATATCGCTTTACATATAGAAAATGTGACCATGCAGTTCGGTGGTGTCGTCTCGGTGAACAATCTGACCCTTGACGTACCCGAGCACAAGATAATAGCTCTGATAGGTCCTAACGGCGCCGGCAAGACGACGGCCTTTAACTGTATCACGGGAGTATACAGACCCACCAACGGACTGATAGAATTCATGGGAAAACCCATCGTAAGGAATCACCCCACGGGAAAGGATGCCAAGACCTATCTCGGTGAGAACGCCGATAAATACGCTAAAGAGAGCACACTCTCTCCTACTCCGGACGAGATAACAAAGCTGGGCATCGCACGGACATTTCAGAATATACGGCTCTGGAAGAGCATGACGGTCTTTGAAAATGTTCTTGTCGCCAAGCATATGAGAGCTAAACAGAACGTTTTCTCCGCAACCTTCAGGGGCAATGCCGCCGAAGAAAAGAGAATGCGTGACGAAACGATGGCTCTCCTTCAGGAGCAGGGGCTGGACTCATATAAGGACGAGCTTGCCACCTCTCTCCCCTACGGTCTGCAGAGACGTCTGGAAATAGCCAGGGCGCTTGCCACGGATCCCCGTCTCCTGCTGCTGGATGAGCCCGCGGCCGGTATGAATCCGCAGGAAACCCTGGAGCTTGCCGATTTCGTCAGAGAGATCAGGGAAAAATACAATCTTACCGTATTCCTTATCGAACATCATATGGATCTGGTAATGAACATATCCGATTATATCTATGTCATAGATTTCGGCAGTGAGATCGCGCAGGGTGTCCCCGATGAGGTCCAGTCGAACCAGCGTGTCATAGAAGCCTATCTTGGTGTAGCTGAGGAGGATGCGGTTTAAGAGCACGGAGGCAGCAATGAACGAAGTATTGGAGATAACCAACCTTAAAGTTAAATACGGCGGTATAGAGGCCGTCAGGGGTATCAGCTTTGACGTAAAGCAGGGCGAGATAGTAACTCTCATCGGAGCCAACGGAGCAGGGAAAAGCTCTACTCTCCGCACTATCTCGGGACTTGTGAAGCCCCAGAGCGGCAGTATCGTTTTCGAGGGTGAAGACATTACCGGCAAGAACCCTACCCAGATCGTTTCAAAAGGACTTATGATGGTACCTGAGGGAAGACACATTTTCCCCAATCTTACGGTTTTGGAAAATCTGAAGATAGGAGCATACCTCAGGAAGGACGATCTGGACGAGGATATAGAGATGGTCTACAGCTATTTCCCAAGGCTTAAGGAGCGTTCCTGGCAAGCCGGAGGTACCTTGTCAGGCGGGGAACAGCAGATGCTTGCTGTCGGACGCGCACTCATGGGGCGCCCGAAGCTTCTTATGATGGATGAGCCCTCCCTCGGACTGGCTCCGATCGTCGTCCAGGGGATATTTGAGATCATACAGCAGATACACGAAGTGGGCACCACGGTGCTCCTGATAGAACAGAATGCCAATATGGCTCTTCATGTAGCCGATCGTGCCTATGTAATAGAAAACGGCAAGATCTCGATGCAGGGTACAGGCAAGGAGCTTTTGGAAAACGAAAAGGTCAGGGACGCTTATCTCGGAGCCCGGGGGTGAAACATAATCCCTGCGGTATTCACAATCCCTTCCTCATATAGACGAGCAATTCCGGAGAACAGATAAATGGCAATGGTAACTTGTCCGCGGTGCAGACTGCGGATCAGCAACAGGGTAAGAGATTGTTTTTGCTGCGGCTATCCTACCGCAAGGATACCTGTGCCCCGCGAGCAGGATCCGTTCCGGAATCCCGCTTACACATCTTCTGCTCCGGCTCCTTACGAAGCAGTTCCTTCAGCGGAAGCTCCTGCTCCTTTTGTGCCGCATCCCGAACCTGAAGCTCCGGCTCCATTTGTACCTAATCCCGCCTTTGCGCAGACTCCTGCCGGAGAAACGCCGGAACCCCTCAAAAAACCCGAAAATAAAGAAAAGGATAACGATAAGGCCGGAAAATTCATGCCGTGGATAATCGCAGGAATAGTCATTTCCGTCCTCGTGATAATCGTGCTCATCATAATAATATTGAAAATGAGAGCCGACGAGTATAATAACGACTACTATCCCGACGAGGTCGTGGAGCTGGACGAAACACCTGTAGATGCTTCTGAGGCAGAGCCGGTGCCGGAGCCCGTACAGGATATCCCGGAGGAGGCTCCGACGGAGGTCATACAGAGGCCTGAAGGCGATACCGATCCGGCGGAGACTGCCGTGAGCGAAAATGCTCCCGAAGAACCGGCCGAAACCGCCGTTGAAGAAGCTCCTCCCGAAAGTACGGCAAGCGGAAACAACCCTGCTCCGGAGGAACGTACCGCTTCCGGCAACAACGGCGAAGAACGGAACACTTCAACAGGCGAAGCTCTTAACAGGGATAAAGCCATGGAATCTGCCGAAAAGCATCTTAATGCCGAGAATGAAGCATATTCAAGGAACGGTCTCATCGATAAACTGCAGAGCGAAGGCTTTTCAAACACGGATGCCACATATGCGGCAGACAACAGCAACGCAGACTGGGAAGAACAGGCCTTAAAGAGCGCCGAGCACCATATGCAAAACGAGACACACAGCTATAACGATCTGATCAGTGTACTCGAAAACGAAAAATTCACAAATGATGAGGCTGTTTACGGTGCGGATTTCTGCGGCGCAGACTGGTATGATCAGGCAATAAAAAAAGGCAGGGAGCATCTCGATTCAGGCAGCTATTCCTTTGATTCACTGGTAGAGCAGCTTGAGGCTGACGGCTTTGCCTATGAGGAAGCAACCTACGCAGCCACTGAGCTGATCGAGTAAAGAGCTTCAGTCCCTCTGAGATTCGGTCCTCTGGAGAACTCCGTGTACGGTTTCGCGTGTTATGGCTCCGTTCAACGGCTTTGTAAGATAATCATCTATCTTAAGCTCTCTTATCCTCTCTATGGTCTCTACGCTTCTGTCTCCTGTCATCATGACCACCGGCATGCTGTATTTCTCACGGATCTGCAGATAAAGGTCAAATCCGCTGATCTCAGGCATCTTGAGATCCATAAGGATCAATGCGATGTCCGTATCTTCAAGCACTGAGAAGGTCTCCTTTACCGACTGCGCACTGTAGATATGGATGTTCTCGAACTGCTTCATGATACGTATCACGTGTTTTATTATCATCATATCGTCATCTATGACCAGTATGTTATAGATATCATTTTCGAACTGTCTTAATTCATATCTAGGATCATTGTCTATTATCTCAAGCATCTTGTCTGCTATCTCAGGATCGAACTGAGTCCCCCTTCCTGCCTCGATCTCCTTCCGCACAACGTTCTGCGGAAGTGCTGTCCTGTAGCTCCTGTCACTTGCCATGGCATCGTATGCATCCGCCACG
>CACZRA010000284.1 GCA_902783395.1 uncultured Lachnospiraceae bacterium | reverse complement strand
GCCGGCACTTCCTGACTTCCCGTCATGATATTCATCCATATCAGGACAGCTGTGACCGCTGTCATTATACCGAAAAAAACAATATATCTTCTCATTCAAGTTTCTTCAGGTAGGTATACTTCCTGTCCCTCTCATTAAAAACATCATTGAGATCCTTCATGAATTCAGCCATCCCCGTAGTCTGCTGGAAGAGGTTCCTTCCGGTACAATAAACCCTGCCTTCCTTCACTGCCCTGAAATCTTCAAAGAGGGGGTTCTTTTCCGTGAGCTCATCAACGGAACCGATCTCTCCGTCTATGGTGCTGTTATATATTATGATGTCTGCCTGCGCGGCTTCCGCGTAGAAATCCTCCATCTGCATGTTCACAGATGAAAGGGCATTATCGCTTTCGCCCGTATCCTGCGGTACGTAATGTCCGCCTGAAAGCTCTATCATTTTTGTGACATAATCTCCCTGCTTTCTGACGTTAATGAGACCGTTTGAAGTCACATGGAAAAATGCGGCGGTCTTTCCGGTATCTTTTTTCTCAAGGATCATCGGTTCGATCAGGCTTAACTGTTCATCGAAGTATTCTTCCGCTTCCTTCTCCCTGTCAAATAAAACCCCGTACAGCTTTATCCATTCAAGTCTTCCCAGAGGATGCTCCTCATAGCTTGAGGTTTCTACGAGGACCGGTATGCCAAGCTCTTCAAGCTTAGCCTTGACTGCCGGCTCATGATAGATCATGGTGCTCTCTATGGCGAGATCGCACCCGTTCTCAAGGATAAGCTCATAATCAGGCGCCCTGTATTTCCCGGCATAGACCAGATCACCGTTTTTCATGGCTTCCCTGGCGTCCTCAATATACCAGTCACTCTCTTTGCTTCCGGAAAGCCTTATCATATCAAGTGCTCCGCAGGTATTGATAAGATCCATTGCCGACGTGGACACAAGATATGTGCTGTCCAGAGGTTTCCTCAGTATCACGACGGATCCCGGAAGTCCCCCGGGAACTTCTTCATTTTCCGGAACAGTAAGATAGTCTCCGGAGTTCTTTATTGATATATAGTCGTATCCCCCGTATCTTTCTATTGCAAAGCCCTCAGCGTATTTCAGCTCATATTCTTCCGATAAGGAAAGCCCCGCCTTCTCAAGTGCTTTTTTAACTCCTTCCCTGTCCGTTACGCTTCCGGTACTGCTCTCTTTCCCGGCAGCTTCTTTTTTTCCCCAGGTTATCACATACTCAATTTCGTGAGGGGTGCTCATCGCCACGGTGTCTGCTATAACGGTCAGCGGATCCTCGGTGTTCTCTATCTTTACCGTGAAGGTAGATTCACCGCCCTCATTCTCATTGTCGTATCTCACACCGTCAACTATCATGTAATCATAGTTTACGCTGCTCCACACGAATCTGGCGGTAAGCCCTCCGTCTTTTTCCGTAACCTCGACCGGAGACTTTATATATGCCTTACCGGTCCCGCCCTCCATGGAAATATCAACCGAGTATGTATCCCGGTCATAAGAAACACTATCCTGCCGCCCGCATGAGCTGAGGATCAGCATATGGAGCAGCAGGAAAAATATGAGCTTACGTATTATGAAACGGCTTTCACGCATCCGGTGATGTTACCATTACCTTATGGTCATACCATTTTCCCTTTTTACCGATAAGGGCAAGGTCAAACTCCTTATCAAGAGCGGGAACCGGTACATCAAAGCCGTTTACCGTTTCGACCGATCCGTCGCTGTAGGTCACCTTATCCTTGGTCGGCTCCAGCAGAGCGGCGCCGTCCTTCTGGGCATCTGCGGCTGTTCCCGGGAAAAGATTTACGATATTTTCGGATTCCAGGCTGATATGTATCGTCATGTTCCCGTTCTTTACCGTAAGAGTTCCCATATCGTCATATTCCTCGTTAACCTTGAACATAGAGCTGTCCGTAGTAAACTTCGCCTTATATTCCCCGTCGGAAGGTATGTCCTGAGCATCTCCTGCAGCACCGGCAGTCTTTCCGGTCCCGGAAAGGGCGGCTGCAGTATGGCTTACATAGAGATCCTGTACATCCTTTATCCTTCCGAGTCCTTCTATCTGGCAATCAACGGAATCAAACGCGCCTGACGCATTGAACATGCTCTTCCATGAATCATCTTCATCGCCTGCCATGTCGTTGTTTGCATGATCGCCCGCCACTACCATCAGGGGGCGAAGGATCACCTTCTTATAGCCCGCATTCTTCACATCGTTGATCACATTTTCACAGGCGGTCTCCTCCGGCTCTCCTTCAACGGTTCCTATGAACACGTTCTTATATCCGAGCTTCTTCATCTGCTCAGCCATCTGGCTGTAGCTGATCTTGGCTGTATGGGCAGTACCGTGTCCCATGAAAACAAAGGCCGTACCGTCTGCCTCAGCCTTTTCGAGCGAATCATATCCCGCTGAGCTTACCGCTTCCTTTACCACTGCTTCCGCTACGGCTTTCTTGTCATCATTTATCACGGACGCATCGCTTCCTACTTCACCGAGGAGCGGCTCCGCTACGGCAATGCTTTCAAAGCTTCCGGAATACTTTTCAAGCGTATCGGTAAGCTCGTCATACTCTGCCCCGTGCATCAGGTGGGTCGGCTGGACTACGAGATTTTTGACATTGTTTGCAACCGCTCTTTCAAGTGCCTGCTCCACATTATCGATCTTCTCACCGTCCCGTGCCTGGATATGGTTAATGATGGTCTGCGCCGTGAAGGCACGCCTTACACTCCAGTCAGGATTGGCATCCCGGATTGCTTTTTCTACACTCGATATATCCTGCACACGGCTGTCGTTAAAGGATGTTCCGAAGCTTACGACAAGTATCTCGTTCTCACCTATATCGTCCGAATTGAGCGGATCATCCTTTGAAGCATCGCCCGTGTCCCTTCCGAAATAATCGGGATCTGCTTCCTCTCCTTCTACAAGCTCCTTCTGTGCATCAGTAAGCGCATCCCAGCCTGCCTTCGCCTTCTCGCAAAGCTCATCTGTCTCGGCTGTTCTCTCCTGCACATAGATCGCATCAATAAGATCCGCGACTTCCTTAGCCCTCTCCTCATCGCTCATCCCGGATACTTCTTCATCCGTTTTTTCTTCAGTCTCCCCGGCCCCGGTATCATCGGTCTTTACCGTCTCCTGCTGCGCGGAAGGATCGTTTCCCGTATTTTCTCCGCATCCCGCAAGGACCACGGCAGCAAATACCGCGCCAAGCATCAAACAAAAAATCCTCTTTTTCATATAGACCTCCTTTTTTCATTTATGTTATTTCCGGACCGCTAATCTGCCGGGATCCTGTCCGGCTGATCCTTCGCGCATCCGGGCAAAACCAAAAAAATCATCCCGGGAAAACCCGGGATGAGCAAGTACAATAAACAGGACAGGATATATCACCTGTCTTTTAGTACGACCAATTACTCGTGATCCGGAAATCATTTCCTGTACCGTGCTATATGGCAGGTTTCCTGGCTCATACATCAGCATACCGTTATCCGCCTTCCCGGGGAGCTCCCAGTGACTTCTGTCCATGATAACGCTACTCCGTATTCACAGTGACGAGTTCGCACAGGCCTTGCACCTGTTTCCCTTTTACCCTCTCAAGCTAAATGATCATTTACTCGCTTAAGCGGCACCATATATCTTTCCCTATTCAATTTCAGAGTGGTTCAGTCAGGTATTCTCCTCAACATCTGCTCTGCTTACTGAGTGCTGCCCTTACCGTCCCCTTGGGATCGGTCACGAGAAGCCGCACGAGCCAGATCACAAGCCCCAGAGCAACTACCGAAAGACCGAGGAAAGCATCGTTGAGCATATCAGCAGCGGAAGGCCCAAAATACTCTGCACCCAGCTCCGCATATTCAAATACGGCATCCACGAGCCACATAATGGCTGCTCCCCAGTACAGGAAGCAGAGAACACCGGTCTGCATGCTGTCATCTTTTCTTTTGTACCATACTGCGGTAGCGGTCACTGCCGCAAATACCGTGATAAGCAAAGTCATATATCCGTCCCTCCTATGCCGTTTCTTTTGAAGCAGTCCTGCCGCTTCGCTTCACTATCAGATCGGCAGCAACACACATCACTGCCCAGACAGCCGTTATGAGCAGCGCCATGCACACTCCCACGGTAGCCATCTCATGCAGCATCACTGCCGTATCCGCAGGATCCGACATTGCGGAAAGGAACGGGAAATAAGGAACGATCTCTCCGTGCCACAGATGCTCAAAGGCAAGCAGGATCACTCCTCCCCAAAGCATGTATTTAAGCCAGCCCAGCTTGCGGCTTAACGGGATACGTACAGCCTCCTCACCGTCTTTTCCGGTCAGGGCCGCCTCCTTCTCTTTCTTTTCTTCGATCTTCTCGACTGCCGTGACTACTACTGCCTCAGCTGCGGATACCAAAAAACAAGCCATCTCCACACCTCCTGTGATCTTTACTGCAGCCAGCGGATCAAAGTGTCCGTTAACTGTGATTTGGAAACAGATAAAATTATAGCATATTTCAGCCGGAATATGTACAGTCCGGCAGGGTAATATAATCAGTCCCCGGGACTTTTTTCGCCGCTTTTATCAGCCGGCTCTTTATCTTCAGCGCCTGACTTTTCGCTCTCCTTCTCATCAGCCGGCTTCTTTTTTTCACCGTCTGAACTTTCGCTCTGCTTCCCGTCAGCCGGCTTCTTTTTTTCACCGTCTGAACTTTCGCCCTGCTTCCCGTCAGCCGCTTCTTTTCTTCACCGTCTGAGTTTTCGCTCTTCTCCTCGTCAGCCGCTTTCTTTTCTCCATCGTCTGAGTCTTCGCTCTTCTCCTCGTCAGCCGGCTTCTTTTCTTCATCGTCCGGGTCTTCGCTCTCCTCCTCGTTGGCCGGCTTCAGTCTCTTTTCCGTAACTTCTTCGATCTTTGAGGCAAGATATGCAATGTCATCCGCCAGTCTCCCCATCTCGTTTCTGCTGCGGATATTATACAGATCCTGTACCACTTTAGCGACATCATGATCTTCCCGGTAATCCCGGACAGAAGCCTCGATCCCGTTCAGCGGTCTCAGCATGATAAAGTAAAGACTCACAAGGAAGACAATGGCAATGATCAGAGATAAGACAAGATCCGCTTTTATGATATCCCAGGCGAATAAAGCGATCTTCTTCAAAGAAAAAATGTCATCCAGGATGAATACAAGGATCGAATCAGTCCTTCCGTTCACGGTGACGGGATGGAATATCCCAAGCTTTCTTTCACCCGCTCCCGTGGTGATCTCAAGCAGTGCATCTGCCGCATTTCCTGAAAACTTATGAAAGGGAGCTATCTTCGGTATATAGGTGTCTATTCCGTCAAATTCTGCATGAAGCGTGCTTCCCGGGATGATCCCAGGTGTATTGTCCGCATTGATAAGGACTATGCTCTCTCCGTTTTCGGGATAGCTTATCAGAAGCGGGCCCTCAAGAGTATCTCTTCCGGTGCTTCCGAGACCGGATATCAATGAGGAAAAAAAGCCGTATGCGTTCTCCGCAGCCCAGGCCTTTTCAGACATTGTAAGAGATTTAAACTTTTCCCCCGTCATATCAAAAAGCTTCACCCCGATCTTTCCCTCAAACCCGTCAAGGAGTGCATAGATCCCCTCCGGAGATTCATCAGCGGATTCACCGGAGGATTCCTCAGTCCGGCTGAGCATCTGCGGATGTCCTTTCCAGTATTCCGCCAGCAAAGGAAAGCT
>CACZRA010000283.1 GCA_902783395.1 uncultured Lachnospiraceae bacterium | reverse complement strand
ATATTCCGGTATCACATTTTCAGTACTGTATCCTTGATCCGCATCCTCATCTCCGGCATCAGCGTCTGCGTTTTCATCATAAGAGTCTCCGTCCTGATAACCTTCACCGTATCCCCCGCCTGAATACCGGTCATTCTCCTCTTCATATCCGTAACCGTCCGGATCATTATCACCGCAGCCCGTGAGCAGCATTGAGACCGCAAGAGTCCATGCAATGATAAGGCTGAGCGCATTTTTACTGTATCTCATAGTTTCATTTCCTTTCTTTGTATGAAGGATCAATCATGATCAAAAGCCTGTCTCACGGCATCATAGGCAAAACCGGCATTCGCGAATCTTCTTATGATCTTTTGTCTCTCCTCAAAGGATAATCCGGACGTGTCGCCGTACTTCTTTTCGATAAGAGACCTTACGGTCTCCGTTTCGCATACCGGTACATCCTCAAAAGCCTCCGATATGATCTCACGGCTTATCCCCTTATCCATCAGCTTCTTTTCCATCATCCGGCGGGAGAGGGAGGCGGACTTTGATGAAATATATCTTTTGGCGTAATCCTCATCATCTATATAATGCTTCTCCCTGCAGTAGGAAACCGCATTATCTATGGCCTCCTCCGGATAGTGATCTCCCTCAAGCTTCTTTCTCAGCTGATACTCGGTACGCGCCATGTCATCAAGAAGATAAAGACATCGCTCCCTTGCCCTCTTTGATAAAAGAGTGACCAGCTCGCCGTAGAGCTCATCGGAGATCTTCATGCCTTCCTTCAGCTCAAACTTCTTTACCTCTTTGGAATACAGGCAGAAAGCCGGTGCGCCCTCATCGAGGAACACCAGCTTCCTTCCGGATCTGTAATCTTCTATCCTGTATATCTCAGTCTGCATCATCCCCTGCTTCTTCAGCCGCTTTACGTCCCCTGGTCTTCTTTTCCGGGACATCGTCCTTCTCATCAGGCGCATCCGTCTCCGCGCCTTCGATCAGTCCGTAATGCTCCCTTATCTTACGGTCCACGGTCTCACAGATATCAGGGTTCTGCTCAAGGAACAGCTTCGCATTCTCCCTGCCCTGGCCTATCTTGTCGCCGTTATACGCATACCAGGCTCCGCTCTTATTGATGATGTCGAGATTGGCCGCAAGATCAAGGATATCGCCGCTTGTGGATATGCCCTTGCCGAACATGATATCAAACTCTGCCGTCTTGAAGGGAGGAGCCACCTTATTCTTTACGACCTTTACCCTGGTCCTGTTACCTATTATCTGTCCCGCCTGCTGTATCTTGTCTATGCGCCTCACATCGAGCCTTACGGAGGCATAGAACTTAAGAGCATTGCCGCCCGTGGTAGTCTCGGGATTGCCGAACATGACTCCGATCTTCTCTCTCAGCTGATTGATAAATACCACGGTGCAGTTCGTCTTGCTGATGATGCCTGTGAGCTTCCTCAGGGCCTGTGACATCAGTCTTGCCTGCAGACCCATGTGTGAATCGCCCATGTTGCCTTCGATCTCATCCTTGGGGACAAGGGCTGCGACAGAGTCCACGACCACGATGTCCATAGCTCCGGATCTTACCATGGTCTCACAGATCTCAAGCGCCTGCTCGCCCGAATCCGGCTGCGATATGTAAAGGTTGTCTATATCAACTCCGATATTCTTTGCGTATTCCGGATCAAGCGCATGCTCGGCATCCACAAAGCCTGCTATACCGCCCATCTTCTGAGCCTCCGCTATCATATGCAGGGTGAGTGTGGTCTTTCCCGAGGACTCCGAGCCGTATATCTCGATGATCCTCCCGCGGGGTATGCCGCCTATGCCGAGTGCTATGTCGAGCGAAAGGGAACCTGTGGGTATGGAACCGACTCCCATGTCGGCAACATTCTCTCCGAGCTTCATGACGGAGCCCTTGCCGAACTGCTTTTCTATCTGTGAGATTGCTACGTCTAATGCTTTGATCTTTTCTGAATTGTCCATAAATCATTTCTCCATTTCTCGAACAGTTGTTCGTATTCGATAATACTATCCTAAAATCACACTACTGTCAACAATAAAAAAGAAAAAAAGCATCACCTCTTTTCCTGCGTATAAGCTGCGAAAAAGTACAGAGATATCTGCGGTGAATACCGCGAAAAATGAATGCATCCGACCGGATGCGGGAACATGATAGCACAATATGCAGAAATCTGCAATCCATTAATGTGGAAGGTTATGAAGTGTAAATTGCTGAGGCAACTTAGGGTCTTAATTGCCGCTTAAGGAGAGCGGCTATTAACCTGCCTTCGGCAGGCGGCTCCTGCGGAGCCGGACATGTACGAAGTGTAAATTGCTGAGGCAATTTACACTTCTACATTAGCTTCTTCCATGGCGTCTTCTATGGGACCGCCTTCACTGGCTATCTCTTTGAATTCTTCACGGGAATTTCTGAAGGCCTCCATAAGCTTCGGATTGAAGGCTCCGCAGTCCCCGTTAAGTATCATCTGGAAAGCCACGTCAAAGGTATAGGCCTTTTTGTAGAGGCTCTCGCTGATAAGCGCCTCAAAGCAGTCCGTGACCGATACGACCTGAGCCGCGATCGGGATCTTGTCGCCCTTGAGGTTCTCGGGATATCCCCTGCCGTCAAATTTCTCATGATGAGAGCGGGCTATCTGCTTGCAGAATTCCATGAGCTCCTTGTCCCAGTTATCGGCTATCTGGGCTATGATGTCATACCCTCTTATGGTATGGCTCTTCATGTAATCAAATTCCTCGGACGTATATTTGCCCGGCTTGAAAAGAATATTATCGGGGATCATGATCTTGCCGATATCGTGAAGGGCACTCGCCGCCGTGATCTGGCCGATCTGCTCCTCGGTCAGCTTGTATTCGGGGAACTCCTTCATCATATGCGAAGCAAGCACCTTCGTAAACGCCTTGACCCTCTTTATATGCTGGTGGTTTTCCGTATTACGGTACTCAACTATGGTACCGAGCGAATCCATAAGGTTGATATTATCGTTTTTCTGCATCTTCGCCTGCTGCTCCAGGATCTTGTTCTGGTTCTGAAGGACCTTGGCGAATTTCTTGAGCTTATCGTTGCTCTCCCTCCTGGACTGATACAGAGAATCCAGCTTCTTCACTCTCTGGAGCACCATATCGTTCTCATAGGGCTTGCGGATAAAATCTGATATCCCGTATGCGAAGCACTTTTCGACTACGTCGAGATTCCCCTCTCCCGAGCATACCATAACAGGAAAATCATCCATGAGCTTTGCCTCGCTCATCTTGGCAAGGACTTCCTGTCCGTTCATCTTGGGCATAACGAGATCAAGGAGCATCGCCGCGATATTCTCCCTGCTCTTTGACAGTACGCTCAGGGCTTCTATCCCGTTCACAGCCTCTACCGTCTTATAATCGTTTTTCAGGATCTCTGTAAGGGCATCCCTGTTTGAACTCTGATCATCCACTATCAGGATCGTGTCTCTCATTTTTTCCTCCATGCCGATTATTATGGATCAACGGGGGTCAGTTATTGGTTACATTTACCAATGCGCCGCCTGTCCCTTTGAGGGTAATATGGCGCTCACCGGCAGCATCCCATCTGCCCTTCCCCAGTATGCAGCTCACTCCCTCATGTGCTACACCGCTTATCGCTATGGTCGCTTCCCTGCTGAAAAGCACCTCCAGATTCAGCTTCTCTTTTTCCTTCTGGAGATCCTCCTGCTGCTTGTTTATTGTAAATATCGCATTATCTATCTTTTTATACAGAGGCATCGTATTTCTCACCTCGGGCGGGTACTTGATCTTCAGCTCCTTGATCGAATTCTCGAGGAGCATGAGCTGCTTTTGATTCTCCTTCATCTTGTCGGTGATCTCGCCGATCTTATTGATGATGTCCTCATCTATCCCTATCTGGATCTGGGTCGCGGTCCCCGCCTCATTCCCGAGGTTAGTGACCTTATAGCCTCTCGACGCAAATGCCTTCCCGCCTATGATGGCGCTTGCGGATCTTATCCATCCCT
>CACZRA010000282.1 GCA_902783395.1 uncultured Lachnospiraceae bacterium | reverse complement strand
TGATCATGAGATAGCCGTGAACCTGATCCTCCTTTTTCTTTTTCGAAACCCTGAGATACGGATGATCCGAATCCGGAAGATGTCTCAAAAGTCTTTCCAGAATGTTCTTCAGCGTACTGAAATAAACGGCATTTTTATCCCTGTTCTCCCTCGCACGTCTCAGCTTTGTCGTAGCTATCATATACATGGCAGAGGTTATCTTCTGAGTTCCCTGTATGCTGTTTATCCTGTCTCTTATCTCTTTTATCTGAGCCATATCAATGCCATTGGTCAGAAAACTCTTTTATCGCATCGGTGATCCGTGCCGCAAGAGTATCGGACAGAGCACCGGTCTCTTCCAGTTCTTCTATGATTTCTTTATGACTGCATCTTATGTATTCAAGCAGATCCCTTTGGAACCGCTTCACCTCCTTGACATCAACCCCTGAAAACACCTTCTTTCCCGCTGCAACAAGGGTTATTACCTGTTCGGGCATGGAAAGCGGGGACGCCCCCGGCTGTTTTAAGACCTCCATTAATGCACGTCCGTTCGAAAGCTGTGCCTGTGTAGCATCATCAAGATCCGCAGAAAACTGTGTGAAGACCTCCATTTCCCTGAATTGAGCCAGGTCTATCCTGAAAGAGCCGGTAGCTTTTTTCATTGCCTTTGTCTGCGCAGCTCCTCCGACACGGGATACAGACAATCCGACATTTACAGCCGGTCTCTGTCCCTCCGCGAAAAGATCGCTTTCAAGGAATATCTGTCCGTCCGTAATAGATATCACATTTGTCGGAATATAAGCCGATACATCTCCCGCCTGAGTCTCTATGATGGGAAGCGCTGTTATCGAGCCGCCTCCGAGTTCATCCGAAAGCCGGCTGGATCTCTCTAAAAGTCTTGAGTGTAGATAGAATACATCTCCGGGATAAGCCTCTCTGCCGGGAGGTCTCCTCAAAAGCAGGGATATTTCCCTGTAAGCCACGGCATGCTTTGAAAGATCATCATATACTATAAGGACATCTTTTCCCTTATGCATATAGTATTCTGCCATGGCTGTACCTGAATATGGTGCAAGATACTGGAGCGGTGCCGGATCCGAGGCAAAGGAGCCTACTACAACGGTATAATCCATCGCTCCGTGTTTTCTCAGATTCTGTGTCAAAGCTGCCACAGTCGAAGCTTTCTGGCCTATGGAAACATATATGCATATGACATCCTTGCCCTTTTGATTGATTATAGTATCCGTGGCTATCGTCGTCTTGCCGGTCTGTCTGTCGCCTATTATAAGCTCTCTCTGTCCTCTTCCTATCGGGAACATACTGTCTATCGCAAGGATTCCCGTTTCCATAGGTGCAGAAACAGGCTGCCTGTCTACGATACCGGGGGCAGGTGATTCCACGGGAAGCTGTTCTTTGATATCCAGCGCTCCCAGATCATCAATGGGATCTCCCAGAGCATTTACTACCCTTCCCAGCAGCTCATCTCCTACCGGGACACCCGCTGCCGAGCCTGTTCTGACGACTTTTTCGCCCTGAAACACTTCATCATCCGAGCAGAGCAGGATACATCCGATCTGATCCTCCCTGAGATCGAGCACCATGCCTCTTACTCCGCTCTCAAAGATCACGATCTCACCGTATTCAACATGTGACAGTCCCTCTATCCTGGCTATCCCGTCTCCGCAATAGATCACATATCCGGTCTCAAATCCTCTTGCAGTAAAAGTATGCGCATCCGCTGCATTCTTTATGACCGAAATTATATCCCTGTCAGCAGCACCTAAAGCAACCTCCCTGTCGGCCTGCTGTTTTATAGCCCTGGCCCTTCCCTTTAAACTCCAGTCGTATTCATCCTCTCCAACATACAGGATGAAACCTCCCAGTACATCCGTATCCCGGATCAGTTCAAGGGCTACATCTTCTTTATTTACATGATACTCGGAAGCTATAAACTCCTTAAATCTGTCTTCCTGCGCCGAACTCGGCGGCATGACAAATTTAAGCCTCGCTTCAAGCCGCTTTTCTGTCATTATTCTTTACCCGTGTTGGAATTGGTTGCCTGCGACAGGAACTTATCATACAGCTCGCTGTTTGCCTCCTCGGAAATAGCCTGTCCCGCAAGTCTTGCAGCAACATCAAATACAAGCTCCTCAACCTTTTTATCGTGATCTATTCCTGCCACGCTCCTGATGCGTTCCGCCTCATTTCTGGCATCCTTTATAAGCCCCTCCGCTTCGGCATTGGCTTCCTCTATGATCGCATTTTTCCTGGCTTCGGCCTCCTTTATCGCCTCATCCATCCTGTCCGAACGCTCTTTTTCAAACTCTGCAAGCTGAAGCTGGTATTCCCGCCTGTTGCTCTGCGCCTCCTGAGTAACTTTATCCGCAGCATTGAATGCCGTATCAAGCTCCTCTTTACGCTTTTCTATGATACCGTTAACTCTTCCGAAGAGGAATTTTTTTGCGATCAAAAACAGGATCAGGATGTTTATGATCATACATATGAAATTCACAAGATCAAAACTCAGCACTGCATCCGCCTCCCATTTAAAGCATGAATATGATCAGGATCGCAACCAGAAGTCCGTATATTGCGGTCGCCTCGGCAAGTGCACATCCTAACAGCAGCAGGGTCATTATCTTGCTGTGTGCCTCAGGCTGACGCGCCGTAGCATCGACTGCTTTTGCAGTGGCAATACCTATTCCGATACCGGCTCCGATGCCGGTGAGAGCCGCGATCCCTGCGCCTAATGCTATCATGTTCATTTCATTCCCTCCTCAAAAGTATCTATATTGATTCACTCTACTGCTTCATTAATCGCACATGCGCCTTATTCTGTGTCTTTTTATGTGCATGTGCTGTGAATTCCCTGTCGGGAATTCACTCTACTGCTTCATTAATATATAATGATGTAAGGAATACAAATACATATGCCTGCAGCAGTCCGTCAAACAGATCAAAATACAGGCACAGTGCCGCCGGAAGCACTACCGGCACCACCATCTTTACAAGCTCCATTATCACGTATGCCGCGAATATATTTCCGAACAGTCGCATACAAAGCGATAACGGCTTAATTAAAAGCTCCATTATGTTCATCGGAAGCATGACCTTGATCGGATGGGCAAAGCTCTTAAGCCAGCCTCCGATCTTCTTTTCCCTGATGCCCGCGATCTGGACGAGCACTATGCTCATAAGGGCAAGCGCTACCGTTGTACGCAGATCCTTAGTGGGTGGAGCTATATTAAATATACCGATGGTATTTGACACACCGAGAAATATCAGAATGCTGCATAGGAAGGGTACGTATTTTTTTCCCTTTTCATCCATATTACCGCCGACAAGATCCTGTATCCAGACAACAAACGCCTCTACCAGGAGCTGCCTTCTGCCGGGATTCTTTGTAACAAATCCTCTGGTAAGGATCAGAAAGAGAACAAAAAGAAAAGCGATGATACACCAGGTTATCACCACTGTTTGATTTATCGCGATACCCTTACCTATAGGGATCGTGAACGCTGTAGGTATTTCAAGCTCGGCTTTCAGTTCTTCTGCAAGATCCATTTCCACCTCTGTATGCCGCGTCCTTTGCGGCTTCTATAGGATCACTATAGAACAAAACAATGTATATATGAAATAACTTCTTTGATTATATTACTATTTCTCTTAAAGTCAAAATCAAAGTCTCCACCATCTCAGTCCGGATCTCTCAAGCTCCTCTATCCTGTATATCCCCTTTACGTCTATCAGCACCTTTCCGCTGTCAGGTCCGTTTCTAAAGAATCCCTTGATCCTTCCGATATCAAAGCTCTTAAACTCATCATGTCCCACCGCTATGATCACACAGTCCGCATCCGTTATGCTGTCTGCAGACTTAAGTGTTACACCGTATTCCCTCATGGCATCGTTTTCATCCGCCCATGGATCGACCACCTCAGGCTTTATTCCGTATTCATCCAGTCTTTTGATTATGTCGTAGACCTTGCTGTTCCTCGTATCAGGACAGTTCTCCTTAAAAGTAAGACCGAAGATCGCAACCTTTGAATTCTTCGGCGCCTGTCCCGCCTCTATCATCTGGCGTATCGTAGCATCGGCAATATAAGCCCCCATGCTGTCGTTTACTATGCGCCCGTTAAGGATTATCTGGCTGTGATATCCGAGTTTTTCCGCCTCATAAGTAAAGTAATACGGATCCACGCCGATACAGTGTCCCCCGACGAGTCCCGGTCTGAAGCCGAGCGCGTTCCATTTTGTATTCATCCCGTCAACGACTTCTCCGGTGTCTATACCCATCCGGTCAAACACCATTGCCAGTTCATTCATAAATGCGATGTTAATATCTCTCTGACTGTTCTCAACGACCTTTATGGCTTCGGCTGTCTTTATCGATGATACGGGATACGTTCCGGCTTCTATGACCATGTCATAAATATTCTTGATCTCATCCAGTGTTTCCCTGTCCATACCGGATACTATCTTCCGGATGTTTGTAAGGGTGTGTACCCTGTCTCCGGGATTTATCCTCTCGGGTGAATATCCTACCCAAAAATCCCTCCCGCAGTTCAATCCTGAACATTTTTCCAATATAGGGATGCAAACATCCTCGGTAACTCCCGGATAAACGGTGGATTCAAAAACAACTATCGATCCCTTGCGGAGATTGCGTCCCACGACCTCGCTCGCTCCCTCGACCGGAGAAAGATCCGGGGTATGATCCGTATTGACCGGGGTAGGTACGGCGACTATAAAAAAACGTGCTTTTGTAAGCTCCTTCTCATCACTTGTGAATCG
The DNA here is from genome assembly GCA_902783395.1 of uncultured Lachnospiraceae bacterium. Lineage (GTDB taxonomy): Bacteria > Bacillota > Clostridia > Lachnospirales > Lachnospiraceae > NK4A144. Next base: position 2,923 of record CACZRA010000282.1, on the reverse strand, counting down.
CACCGTTGTTTTCGATATCACTTCGTTCCCGACTTCATTGGTAGGATCCGTTCCCGAAAGATATAAGTCTATCTTTGCACTGTTTGTATCAAACCCTATTACATCGGCTTTCTTTGCGAACTCTACCGCTATCGGCATCCCGACATAACCAAGCCCGACCACGGCGATCTTCTCTTTTCTGTCCTTTATCGATTCAAATAATGACATATCTCTGCTCCCTATTTTACGACTCCCTTTTCGAGATACTCCTCCAGGTTCAGTTTTATATGCTCCTCGGCTCTTTCTACAGCCACCTTTTCCATATCATGCTTTACCATAAGCTCCACAAGCTGGTCAAATCTTGTCTTCATGGGATCCCAGCCAAGCTCTCTCCTGGCCTTCGAAGGATCTCCCCAAAGATTTACGACATCGGTAGGACGATAAAAATCAGGCGACACCTCCACGATGACCTTTCCGGTTTCCTTATCTATACCCTTTTCGTCAAGTCCTTCTCCTTCCCATTTAAGCTCTATCCCTGCATAATGGAAAGCAAGAGTTGCAAATTCCCTGACAGAATGCTGCACTCCGGTAGCTATAACAAAATCATCGGGCTTGTCATGCTGAAGTATCAGCCACATACATTCCACGTAATCCTTTGCATACCCCCAGTCACGAAGCGAAGACAGGTTTCCGAGATAGAGCTTATCCTGTTTCCCCTGCGCGATACGGGAAGCGGCAAGTGTTATCTTCCTTGTAACAAAAGTCTCTCCCCTTCGCTCGGATTCATGATTGAAAAGAATCCCGGAACAGCAGAACATATCATATGCTTCCCGATATTCCTTTGTGATCCAGTATCCGTACTGCTTTGCCACAGCATACGGAGAATAGGGGTGAAAGGGAGTTGTCTCACTCTGAGGAACCTCTTCAACCTTTCCGTAAAGCTCCGATGTTGATGCCTGATAGATCCTGCATGTTTTTTCGAGACCGCATACTCTTACCGCCTCAAGTATCCTCAGAACACCCGTCGCGTCGATATCCGCGGTAAATTCCGGTACATCAAATGACACCTGTACGTGCGACTGTGCCGCAAGGTTGTATATCTCATCGGGTCTGACTTCGGCTATCAGCTTTACAAGGCTTATGGAATCTCCGAGATCTCCGAACTTAAGATGGAAATTTGGAGTCCCTTCAAGGTGTGCTATGCGCTCTCTGAAATCCACAGACGTCCTTCTTATCATTCCGTATACCGCATAGCCCTTTTCCAGGAGAAGCTCTGACAGAAATGATCCGTCCTGCCCCGTTACTCCGGTTATAAGTGCTTTTTTCATGATATATCTCCCCTCTTTTTTCAAGCTGGTGATTATTTTATCACACATTTCCGCTCTTTGCCCGATATCCGTTGTTTATCTGACCCTTCCGAGCATCGTGTACAATACAAAAGTCACAAATACAAACATTCCGGTCAGAAGGATAAACGTCCGTCTTTCCACAGCCCCTGATTCTCTGATGTAAAGCCCTGCCGTCAGCGCCTGAACCGGAATAAGATATAAAACATATCTGAAATCCATTGAGCTGTAATACGGCGCCTTGAACATAAAGCTGATATACATAAATACTGATACGGAATAAAGAACCGCAATATACAGTCTGGTCACCGGTGAAGGTATATATTTCCCCGATATCAGAACCCTTACCGTACAATAAAAGCATACTGCGGCGAGGACGGATCCCGAGATAAGCAGCAGCCACCCGAATATCGTCATTAACATAGCCCCCGTTCCGCTGTGCCCTGCCTCCGCCATTGCATACGCGAAATTCTCATCTCCGAAAAGCGAGGTCTTCATCATACCGAGAAACATATTAAACTCATCATACGGATCCCCGTTCCTTATCCTTGATACATAAGGTATGGTGCATCTGATATCGAATATTCTGGCAAGGACAGACGCATTTATCTCTTCTCCTACTTCGGGAGTGTAATTAATGGGGACACCGAATAAAATATAATTTCTTATTGGCGACCAGAGCGCTATCGGTCCGCAGACGAACCCGAATACGACAAATTTGGTCATATACTGTACGAACGTTTTGATCCCGCCCTGAATACACTTTACGGCAAAGATGAACGCTATCGCAGGTGCCGCAAGTGCCGCCGAGAGCTTGGTCATCATACCCGCCCCGATCGTGAGCGCAAGTATGACGGTATAGGTCCATGATGGTGTATCATACCATTTCATACCATAATACACGGCCATAACCGTAAACATTATCGCCAGCATATCGTTGTTCACGGATCCGGACATAAGAATGAATCCGGGATGTACAGCGGCTATGGCAAAAGAGATCAGCAGGCTCTCTCCGTAAAGCCCCATATGTTTAAATATCAGATAAGCAAAAAACAGCGTGATAAGACTGTAGACAAAAGTCAGCACCTGAACGTGCTCACATGCCGCATTGTATGCCACCCCGAAAAATTCAAGCAGCCTTACCCAGGCCGCCGCGATCATATGATGCAGAGGCGGCTGGAAAAAACCCCACCTGAGTCTGGGATCGAAATCGATCAGCAGATGTCCCTGATGAAAAAACTCTATGAAAGCAGCCTGACCCTCTTCAGCACCGAAGCCGATAACATCATGCTGTCTGCGCCATGAAGGAGTGTAATAAATATAATAAAGTCTCAGCAGCGCAGAACATGCAGCGGTCAGGACAAGCAGTATTTTTATTATCTTTTCCCTTTTGGCTTTCTCCATACGATGGCTGCTGTCACATTATCTCCGGGGCTTCAAATCCGAGTATATCAACAGAAGCTTCCAATATCCTGAGAGTCAGTGTGATAAGTGCAATATATCCCGACTGTTTATCCTTGTCATCTTCTGTAAGGATCCTCGTTTCATGATAGAATTTATTCAGATCATTTGCTATCTGGTAAATATAGGCACATATC
>CACZRA010000281.1 GCA_902783395.1 uncultured Lachnospiraceae bacterium | reverse complement strand
CCAGCAGGTTCTGTCGGAAAAGGAGGACTTCTAAATGCCAAAGGAGTATAGAACGATACAAGAGGTAGCAGGTCCTCTGATGCTCGTGCGGGACGTAGAGAACGTTACCTATGACGAGCTGGGAGAGATCGAGCTGATGAACGGAGAAAAGCGCCGCTGCAAGGTCCTTGAGATAGATAACGGCAATGCTCTCGTCCAGTTATTTGAAAATTCTACAGGATTAAACCTTGACAGCTCAAAGGTGAGATTTCTCGGACGTACGATGGAGCTCGGCGTATCTGAAGATATGCTCTCCAGAGTCTTTGACGGTCTGGGACGGCCTATAGATGACGGTCCCGAGATCCTGCCGGACGAAAGACGTGACGTAAACGGTCTTCCCATGAATCCGGCAGCAAGAGCATACCCCGAGGAATTCATTCAGACAGGTGTTTCGGCCATAGACGGACTTAACACTCTGGTCAGGGGACAGAAGCTCCCGATATTCTCGGCTTCAGGTCTTCCCCACGCCAAGCTTGCGGCGCAGATCGCGCGTCAGGCAAAGGTTCGCGGGACGGATGAGCAGTTCGCCGTTGTTTTCGCGGCTATGGGTATCACCTTTGAGGAATCAAATGATTTCGTTGAATCATTCCGCGAGACCGGTGCCATTGACAGAACAGTCCTTTTCATGAATCTTGCTAACGACCCTGCGGTCGAGCGTATCGCCACACCACGTATGGCGCTTACCGCCGCAGAGTATCTGGCATTTGAAAAGGGAATGCATGTCCTTGTAATACTTACCGATATTACAAACTATGCGGATGCTCTTCGTGAGGTATCCGCCGCACGTAAGGAGGTTCCCGGTCGTAGAGGTTATCCCGGATATATGTACACCGACCTTGCCTCGCTCTATGAAAGAGCCGGCCGTCAGAAGGGGAAGAAAGGTTCGATCACCATGATCCCTATACTTACGATGCCTGAGGATGACAAAACTCATCCTATCCCTGACCTTACAGGATACATCACAGAGGGGCAGATCATCCTCTCCCGTGATCTCTACAGAAGAGGTATCGAGCCGCCTATAGACGTCCTTCCCTCTCTTTCCAGGCTTAAGGATAAGGGTATCGGCGAAGGCAAGACCCGAGCGGATCATGCAAATACGATGAACCAGCTCTTTGCGGCCTACGCAAGAGGAAAAGACGCCAAGGAACTTATGATGATCCTCGGTGAGGCTGCTCTTACGGATATAGACAAGCTTTATGCAAAGTTTGCCGATGAATTTGAACAGCAGTATATCAACCAGGGCTACCGCGCAGACAGGAGCATTGAGGAAACACTGGATACAGGCTGGGAGCTTCTCCGTATACTGCCGAGAACAGAACTCAAGCGTATCAAGGATGAATTCCTTGATAAATACTACAGCAAATAAAAGGAGTGTAAATGGCTAGCAAAACTGTTACTGCTACCAGAATGGAACTGACCAGGCTCAAGAGGAAGCTTGTGACCACAAGACGAGGTCACAAGCTCCTCAAGGATAAACGGGATGAGCTTATGAGACAGTTTCTGACGATGGTACGTGAAAATATGGAGCTCCGTAAAAAGGTAGAAGCAGGACTCAATGCTGCAAATAAGAATTTTGTCCTTGCAAAGTCCACCATGAGCGAGGAAGCAGTAAATGTTGCATTCATGACTCCCAAGCAGGAGGTTTCTCTGGAGGTTTCCGAGAAAAACATTATGAGTGTCGACATTCCGGTCTTTGAATACAAGACCAGGACCTCGGATCCTAATGATATATATTCATACGGCTTTGCTTTCACCTCATCGGATCTTGATGATGCAGTTAAGAGCCTGTCCGATCTTCTTCCCGATATGCTTAAGCTTGCGGAGATCGAAAAAGCCTGCCAGCTTATGGCCGCTGAGATCGAAAAGACCAGACGAAGGGTAAATGCTCTGGAGCATGTTATAATCCCCGAGACGGAAGCCGGAATAAAGATGATCTCAATGAAGCTTGATGAAAATGAGAGAAGCACGCAGATAAGGCTCATGAAGGTCAAGGATATGCTTTTGGAAGAGGCTCATCACTACAGTGAGAGGGAGGCATAACGAATGCCTGATCCAGTTCTTTACAGGAAGCGCCTGATACCGGATGAATGCGTCCTCCTTGAGGATGATGAGATAATTTACATGGACAGCGAGATCATAGTAACAAAATGGAGTGCGCTTCATCCGAAGCCTCAGCTTGATCATGGCTATTCGTGTTATTTTCTGAGAAAAAACTTTAAGATAAGCAAATTTCTCCTTGCGGATGACAGCCTGCTTTACTGGTACTGTGATATCGTCGATTATACCTATGACAACGAAGGCGATGAGTATGTATTCAGGGATCTTCTCGCAGATGTTATCGTATATCCTGACGGCTTCGTCAAGGTAGTCGATCTTGATGAATTTGAAGAAGCGCTTGACAAGGAACTGCTCACGGGAGAGGAGGTAAAAAAAGCCCTCCGTTCTCTGGATTCGCTGCTCCGCATCATCTATGAAGGCCGTTTCCCTGAGCTTCAGGATCAGATAGAAAAACGAATATGATCGTATACTTATTTCAAAAAGCCTGACCTTTCGGTCAGGCTTTTCTTTTATCTGCTCTCTTAGTCAGTTACTCACTTTACTCAGCGGCCTTGTCAGATCCCTCCTCCGCGGACCTGCTGGCATCCTCTTCTTCCTCGGTCTTTTTCTTTTCTTCTTCTTCGGCTTTTTTCTTCTCTTCCTCTTCCTTCTTCTCCTCTTCTTCCTTTTTCTTTTCTTCCTCCTCGGCCTTTTTCTTATCCTCTTCTTCAGCCTTCTTCTTTGCCTCATCGTCATCCGAATTGCTATCGTCATCCGATTTCTTCTTATCTTCCTTTGAAGACTCATTTTCTTCGGCCTTCTTCGATGCTTCCTCTGCAGCCGCCTTGCTTGCTGCCTCAGATGCAGCCTTGGAGCCGGATGCGTCACCCTCCAGAGATTCCTCTACAGTACCATATCCGGATGCGACTCCTGTCCAATACAGATAGAATACGTGATGTCCTATTATAGTCCCCTGTATCCCAGGCACAACAGTCCTGAAGAAGAGACATTTTCCTATATTGTTCGCTCCCGCCAGAACCTCGTCTGCAGCCTTGTAGCATGTATCATTCGCGCCTTCGGCAAGCCTTATCGCAAGTCTCCCGGACCTTACCGGCTGGAACTGCATAGGCTGATATACCACTCCGGCTATGGTATTGGGGAAGGCTCCGCTCCTGACACGGTTCATTATGACAGCCCCCACTGCTATCTTCCCTGCATAGGGCTCTCCGCCGGCCTCGCACTGAATGATGGCCGCAAGGAGATCTCTGTCTCCTGCCGCAATGGACACCTGGGAAAGATCCCTGAATTCCATCTTTTCCGACTGTCTTGCCAATGCCTCCTCTTCCTTCAGTCTGGATTTCAGAGAAGACAGCGTGCTCTGGCTTGCAACAAGCTTTGCCTCATATTCAAGTGCCTCCTTTTCCTTTTCGGAAATAGCACCTGCATAACTTACCAGACTGTTCTCTGTACTGTCCACCAGATCCTCAAGATCCCCGATCTCTGCTTCTTTTTGATTATAGAGCTCCTGAAGCTCCTGATCCTCAATAACAAGCCTGTCCTTCTTTTCCTGGGCATCACTCATCAGCGTCTGAAGCTTGTCCATCATTTTTTCATCATAATCGTTCATTCTGGCGATATATACGGCTTTATTCAGAAATCCCGCCATACTTCCCGAGTTGAAGATCAGATCATACATATCGTTTGAACCTGTCTCATATATCGTCCTTATGCGAGCCTTTATAAAACGATACTGTTCATCAGCCTGTTCGACAGCCGTCTCATATTCTTCCTCGATCTCACTGATCTCCTGCTCCTTGGCGGCTATCTGCTCTTCAATATCTCCCTTCTCCTCCGATTTTACATCAAGCTGCTCGTTTAGATTATTCAGGCTGTTCTGTATTGCCTGCTTGGAATCCTTCAGCTGGTTCAGAGTATCCTGTGTTTCACCCAGCTGTTCCTTTGTATTCTGCTGTTCTTTCTCAACCTGCTTTATCTTGTCGGTAGTACTTGTGGCCATAGCCTGTACCGACGGAAGCATAAGACTTGCCGCTATCAGTATGCATGTAAATTTCCTAAGCTGCTTTCTCATAGATTTATGACCACCTTTCTTCCGCTGTTTTCGTATTTTCTGTATGTTATTCCCGCAGAATCAAACATCCTCTTTGAAGCTATTGTTGACGGAGTATTTGCATATTTATCGGATTCATATACAACATGCTTTATTCCGGTCTGTATTATCGCCTTTGCGCATTCGTTGCAGGGAAAAAGTGTAACATACAGCGTTGCTCCCGTAAGTGAGGTGTTTCCGCCCCTGAAATTCAGGATCGCATTCAGCTCTGCGTGTGTCACATAGGTATACTTTACCGAGAGCTCATCCCCTTCCCTGGCCCACGGATAAACATCATCGGAACAGCCTCTGGGAAAACCGTTATACCCCATGGAAAGGATCCGGTGATCTTCGCTTACGATACAGGCTCCGACCTGGGAGTTTGGATCCTTTGAACGTTCCGCTGTCAGTTTGGCAACCCCCATGAAGTATTCATCCCAGGAGATATGTTCCTTTCTTTTTTCTGTCCTTGTATCAGTCATCCGCCTCTATTCCGTTTATCCTGCGGATATGTCTTTCTCCCCCGGAAAACCCGGTCTCAAGGAATATATCGCAGATCTCCTCTGCAAGACCATATCCGACTATATTGGCACCGAGCGCAAGAACATTGGCATCATTATGCAGTCTTGTCATCTTTGCCATAAGCCCGTTCGTGCAGACTGCCGCTCTTACCCCTTTGATCTTGTTGGCAGCTATGGATATACCTATTCCGGTCGTACATATGACTATTCCCCGGTCAGCCCTGCCGTCGGCAACAGCATGTCCGACAGCCTTTCCGTACAAAGGATAATCCACCGAATCGGTACTGTCGCATCCGAGATCGCTGATCTCATGTCCCTGCTCCTTAAGATGGGGTATCAGCTTCATCTTTAAATCATATCCGCCATGATCACAGGCTATCGCTACCTTCAATTTTATCCTCCTTATATACGTATCACATTGTTCCCCGATGCTCTGAGCATCCTGTCCATTATCGCTTTCCCAAGTCTCGGCGTGTCAAAGCTTTCACTGTAAATATATTCTATTCCCATATCATCAAGCTCTCTGAGTATGGAAAAGAGTCTGTGTGCTATCATATCTTCATCATCAAGGCTTCCTATGACCATCACGGGCGCCTTGATATCATACCTGTCCTTGTCTTCATCGGACGTTATAACTGCCGCTCTGTATCCCCTGCTCTCCTTTTCCCTTATCAGCCGGTTTATTTCGCTGATGACGCTGTCCCGTTCTCCCTGGACGATACAGAGCTTTCCTTTCGGGGAGTAGTGCCTGTATTTCATCCCCGGTGCTTTGGGACGGCTGTCATCCGGAACCTCATGCCCGGCGTCATCGGAACCTACATCGCGCAGTACCTCCTGCAACATGGCCTCATTTATATATCCCTGCCTTAATATACAGGGGGGCTTTACCGTCATATCCACGATAGTGGACTCCAGTCCTATACCAACCTCACCGCCGTCAATTATCATTTCGATCCTGCCATCAAGATCCTGCCTGCAATGTTCGGCAGTGGTACAGCTGGGTCTTCCCGACAGATTAGCTGAAGGTGCCGCTATATATCCGCCCGCTGCAAGTATAAACTCCCTTGCTATAGGGTTTTCGGGAAATCTGACCGCCACCGTATCCAGACCCCCGGTTGTCTCATAAGGAACAATATCCTTTTTGTAGAGCACCATAGTGAGCGGCCCCGGCCAGAAACGCTCCGCAGCAGCATAAGCTTCATCGGGAATATCCTTCGCTATGGCATCCATATCCTCCTCCCGTGCGATATGAACTATCAGGGGATTATCCGAAGGTCTTCCTTTTGCTTCATATATCTTCCTTGCGGAATCCGGATTAAGGGCATCTCCCGCCAGTCCATACACTGTTTCCGTAGGTATAGCCACCAGACCGCCCTCTTTTATTATCCTTGCCGCCTGTTCCATGATCCCGCCGTCAAGCACCGGGTCACCGCAGGCCTTAACGATCCTGGTCCTCATTCCGGTCTGTACTCTTTATGTCCCCGAAGGATAATAGGAGCCGATAACATCCCATATATCCGGTGTTTCCTGTGTCAGCTTCCAGCATCCGACTCCTCCGAGATCATGTGCGGTCATGACCGCAAGCTTAGAAGATATGCTTTCGGCATCCTCAAGCCAGATACTGTATGACACCCCGTCCTTCTCAAATGCGGCGTAATTCTGACATGTTTCTGCATCCCACGTAGCCTGCACGCCGTTATCCGCCAAAAAGGCCTTTGCTTCCTTCATTCCCATGCTTTCACATGAAAGAGTCCCGTCTTCATAGGCCCATTTCCGGGTATAAAACGGTATTGCATTTATTACCTGAGCAGCCGGCACCTCCTTAAGCGTATCTTCGATACCCTGAGTCACAAATCCCAGTGAAGCTACCGGACCGGCCTCGTCCGAGGCAGCTGTATGCTCATCATAACCCATAATGATCACATACTCGGCAACTCTTCCCTGGATATCCCTCCTGTAAAAATCCGTATAATCCTGCGGGACATAATTGTCCACGGACAGTACAAGTCCGTTCGCTCTTGTATATATGGACAGCTCTTTTAAAAACTGGGCAAAATCATCACCGGTCTCGCCCATCAGCTGTTCAAAGTCAATATTGATACCATCTAATCCCAGGTTCAGCGCTTCGCTAATGAGGTTCTGCTCAAGGGCGGTCCTTTTTGAAGTTCTTGACAGCACCTCGTTGGTATCTGTCTCCTGACTAAAGTTATCTACTACCCCCCAGACCTCATATCCCATCTCATGTGCCTTTGCAACATATTCAGCACTCCCGATATCCGCGAGTGCGCCGTCGGTCCCGCTGAGAGAGAGCCATGTCGGTGCTATGACATTCATACCTTTTGTCTGTGACACTGCATCCGAAAGATATGAATTGGCATCCGCAACGGCTACATTATGGAATCCGAGTATTATCTTGTGATCCCTCAGATTCTTTTGGTAGTTGAGATCGGCTTCTGCCCCGCCTTCAAGCACGACGGGTCCGCTGCTCCTTTCCCCTTCGATATCTTTTATTTCAACATATCCGGAAACCGCCTGATATCTGACCTCTGCCCATTCCTCATTTTCCTGAAGTATCCGTACCTTATCCCCTTTATCAAGATCAAGCAGTATGTCCGACTGCTTATCAGCAGACGCCCTGAGCTCAGTCGCCTTTGATATCTCCGCCTCATCTACGGGATCCGGCGAAGTTATGATGTCGATCCTCGAGGGCTCCTTGTATACCTCATATGAAAATGCGGCAAAACGGTTCAGGAACGGAAGAGATATATAAACCGGCTCCCCCGCTATGTAGTCCGTCCCCTGAACTCCTTCCACAGTAGATGTCGCTCCTGTTGCAAGAAGATGTCCCTCAAGCGAATCATAATACAGATTATCATAAAACGTATTTGCACAGCTGAGCGGTATGAAAGGTACGTCATTCTGTATAATGGCTTTTTCTCCGCTTATCTCTCCGTCTATGATAAGTGCCGTACCGCCGTCAGGTATACCTCCGAAGTATTCCGAAAGGTCAGCCCTGTCTTTTGAGCCTCCGACTTCCTTAAAAAGTCCGTTTCCTAAAAGAACAAATGCGATACCCGCAATAACGATACCTGCTATTACAAGCGGCAGCATCGACGAGGATCCTCCATGTCCGGATGAGCGTCTTCTGTTACTGCTGTATCTTCTGACTTCCCGTCTTCTGCTGCGTTCTCCGGAATCCTCCCTTTCGTAACGCCTGGCTCTTTCTCTTTTCCGTCTCTCTGCTTCCCGGCTCTCGCGCATCCGTTTCTCCGTTTAACAACACTACAACCAGAGTATCATACCACTTCTTATGTAAACTTGCAATATATTACTCCGCCCATATAAGATAAATACCCGGCTTTTGATACATAGTTCCTGCGAAAAGCATTCGGGGCGCCGTATCGCAGATAAAAACGTTCAAAAACCGGGTATTATCGGAAAAACTATAGTGTTGTGATCAGACCACCTGATCAAATCTGATCTGGACCAGTCTGTCATGCTTATCCATTACATAATCCGGCATAAATACTTCATCATCATGTACCATCATCATCCTTACCACTTCCTGGGGTGAACTCAGATGATCCTCGAAGAAGATCTTTATCCCGTCCTTCTGGTAATGTCTCAGCATTTTCATCAGTTCCTTGTCTGATCCTGATCTCTTTCTAATATGTGACATGATTTTCTGTCAGCCTCCGTTAATTTTGACCATAAGGTACACCCGTGACAACCTGTACCTCGTTTTTGGGAATTTAACATTCAACTACAGTTAATAGCGCGACCGGATGATGCCTTTTGTATAGCTTAAATTCGTCTGCATTCATGTCTTATATGTGAAGGGAAGTTTGTTTCTGATACGGCAGAGCCGTATGGGCAATAATTGCCACCACAATATGGGGCAGCTGACACTGCTGAAACAGTATCCGGAAAATGATCCCTTTTTTATTTTCTGATCGGTCCGGTCACCTCCTCCGGCATCGGAATCCCCGATCGCTCTACAAGTATGCATTATAGTCATATGGAAATCTGTGTCAATATATTTATCCACAGATTTCTTAACATAATGCTTTTCAGTTTGTTGGTTTGGTGAATAACTCTTACAGGACACTAAAAGAGCCGCCCATGGGACGGCTCTTTCTGCGCACTATGCTGTTTCTCCCTGCTTATTCGGTAACGATTGCACCCACAGGGCATCCCGCTTCACATGCACCGCAGTCAATGCAGGTTGCGGCATCGACTTCAAACTTGCCGTCTCCCTCTGCGATCGCATTTACCGGACACTGTGATGCACAAGCCCCACAGCTGATGCATGAATCATTGATTACGTGAGCCATTTTATATTCCTCCTTAAAAAAACCTTTATGATGTGAAGCAACCTGACGCTTCAAAATCTACGGGTATTATACATTAAGTATATATATAAAACAACGTTATATTATTGACAGTTTTTCTATGGCAAAAGACGGTATGATCACTTCAAAGTGCTCTTTGATCCGGCCCTCAACCGCCGTTGTACACTCCTCCATGTTTCCGTATTCGGTTATGATGTTACATACCTTGTTAAAGACCTCCGGTGTATGGTCTGATTTCCTGAGAAGAAGATAGTATCTGTTTTCCTCCGGATCCCGGTAAAGGACGTTTTCACCGTGATAGATCCCTTTTAGTATCTTTGATACCATAATTATATTATCAAGATCATCAAAGGAATACAGCTTTGTAAGATCTACCTGGATCGTGATCCTTACTTCCTTCTCCATCCCTCCGTCCGGTGAACCGATCTTCCTTGTCGTCGTGATGGAATCTCCCGCTTCGCTTGCAGTCATGGCAGACTGGGCATCTTCAACCTGCTCCTTGAGCTTTCTGAAAAGATCTATGATATCATCAGCATTCCCCGGCTCTCTACGCTTCCTGATATCCTGAGGCTCCGCTTCATCAACAGAGGGAGCAAACTTCGAAAACCTTGTATCCAGCTCCTCAGGATCCTCAACCTTTGTTATGACCAGAACAATGGCATCATTTGATATAGGAATAGCCTCGATCATCAAGGGTATATCCTCAACATCAAAACCGAACCTGTGGTGAGCCTCCCTCATCATATCCTTAAATAGATTCTTTGCTTTATCTGTCCCGTATGCAAGTTCGCTCATCTTTAAATTCCTTGAGACCAGGTCATTTTTGGTAAGCGTGCACCTTATCTGTTTGTCATTCACTTTTTCGATCTTCATGTGTTCTCCCGTGCGGCATTCCGCACTCATCCGCTGTCCGCGCCCCCCGCACAAAGCTCCGCTTTCTCCGGGGTGCACGGCTTTCGATGAAATTCCTGTCTCTTTTCTCTTCACGCGCCACCCCGCACAAAGCTCCGCTTTCTCCGGGGTGCACGGCTTTCGCCGTGCCTGATATGAAATGTATCTGGAAATGCCGGCCAGCCGTCGTTTCCAGATTCATTTCATATCGGCGCTTCTCATTGCTCACGCGCCAGGTTTTCAAACTTTGTAAGCGCTGCTATCCAGGCAAGGCTTACAGTGCCGATTGAACCGTTTCTCTGCTTGGCGACAATGACGTCCGCCACACCTTTTCTCTCAGAATCCTCGTTATAATAATCATCCCTGTATATAAACATTACCACATCTGCGTCCTGTTCGATAGCCCCTGATTCACGAAGATCTGACAGCATGGGCCTGTGATCCGGTCTCTGCTCCACCGCTCTCGAAAGCTGTGACAGTGCCAGAACCGGACATTGCAGCTCTCTCGCCAGTGCCTTGAGTCCTCTTGATATCTCAGATATCTCCTGTTGTCTCGATATCTTTTCCTTTCCTGTCCCCGAACCGCTCATAAGCTGCAGATAGTCTATTATCACCATGTCAAGCCCATGTTCCAACTTGTACCGTCTGCATTTGGTCCTCATCTCTGCTACCGAAATGGCGGCAGTATCATCTATGTCAAGATTTGACATTCCTATAACTCCGGCACTCTCTATAATACCACGCCACTCATCATCATTTAAATTACCTATTCTTATATTCGATGAATCCACTCTGGATTCCATGGCAAGAAGCCTGTTGACCAGCTGCTCCTTGGACATCTCCAGTGAAAAGAAGAGACACCGGTGATTCTCCTTAAAACAGGCATGCTGGGCTATATTCAACACGAGCGCAGTCTTGCCCATGGATGGTCTGGCCGCTATCAGTATAAGATCTGATCTCTGAAAGCCCGCCGTCATATCATCCAGATCCTCAAATCCGGAAGCAACTCCCGTGATCTTGGATTCTGCCTTTGCAACCTCCTGTATACGCTGAAGCGCATTGATCACGACTTCCTTTATCGGGGTTATCGTACTGCGTCCCCGGTTTTGTACCAGATCGAATATTTTTTTCTCTGTATCCTGAAGTATATCCGCTGTGTCGCGTTCACCTCTGTAACAGTCATTTTCTATCTCGGAATTGACTCTTACTATCGATCTGAGCAGGGCTTTTTCCCTTACTATCCCGGCATAATAGCCCACATTTGCGGATGTAGGCACCTGATCCACGATCTCCGCCAGAAATGCCGGATTCGTTATTTCAGCCGGGGCGCCCTTTTCTTTCAGTTTTTCCTGTAAAACTACAGAATCCGCCGGTTTTCCTTCATTAAACAGCTCAGCTACGGCCTCAAATAAAAGCCCGTATCTCTCCTCGTAAAAGTCCTCTCTTTTAAGGATCTCCGTTGCGGTTAGGATAGCGTCCCTGGAATCATCCAGTATCATTGACCCCACAACGGAACGTTCCGCTTCAGTAGAATGAGGCGGTATTCTTTTTATCGCATTTTCTTCCTGCGGCATTTCCGTTTACTCTTCAGGAAGTACATCCACAGTTATCACTGCGGTAACCTCGGGATGCAGCTTTGCGTTTATCTTATATGTCCCGAGGTTCTTTATGGGTTCATCGATAACGAGTTTCTTTTTATCTATATCGAGATCATACTGTTTCTTCATTTCCACCGCAATTTCCTTAGAGGATACAGAACCGAATACACGTCCATCTTTACCGGCCTTGACCCTGCATGTCAGGGTATTCTTCTCCAGCTTCCCGGCAAGCTCCTTCGCATCAGCGAGCTTCTCTGCCGCGATCTTGGCATCCCTGCTTTTTCTGAGCTTCACATCATTCAGGTTCTTTGCATCAGCCGGCACCCCGAGATTTTTGGTGAACAGAAAATTTCTTGCATAACCTTCCTTTACATCTACTATATCGTCTTTTTTTCCGAGTGATTTTACATCCTCAAGCAAAATTACCTTCATTATACGATCTCTCCTTCCTTTTCCATTTCATCTATGATATCCTTCAGCTTCTGCTTTGCCGTCTCAGGCGACATATCCGTAAGCTGTGCGCCCGCGATATTCATATGCCCTCCGCCTCCGAGTCTTTCCATGATTATCTGGACATTTATCTCGTCTATAGATCTTGCCGATATGTATATCCGGTTCTGGTATTCGGTAAGTACGAACGAAGCCTTCACCGAGTTGATGTTAAGCAGCTCATTGGCAGCCTGGGATCCCACTACCGTAGGACTTATGAGATTATCCCCGCTGCAGATCGACACAGCATACTTATCATGGAACAGCTCTGCATTTCTTACTACCTCGGCTCTCGCCTTAAAGGAATCCATATCATTTCGGAAAAGCTTCCTTACTCTTGTAATGTCGGCACCGCTTCTTCTCAGGAAGGCCGCTGCCTCAAAAGTCCTGACTCCCGCCTTTGTCATAAAGTTGTTGGTATCTATCATGATACCGGCATAAAGGCTGTCCGCCTCTACTCCCTTTATCCTGATATTATCCGAAATGTATTGCAGGACTTCGGCAACCATCTCACATGCACTGGAAGCAAAAGGTTCAATATATGAGAGTGTCGCATTCTCTATAGTTTCAGTACCGATCCTGTGGTGATCCAGCACCACTATGGTCCTTACCCTTCTTAACAGCTCAGGACACTCCGTTATTGACGGCTTATTTGTATCCACAACGACCATTACCGAGCTGTCACTGTCGGCAAGCTGCAGAGCCTCCGCACTCGTCACGAACATATCGGGATCAAAATCCGCTTCTTTGGAATAGGCATCAATGAAGGGTTTTATGGACTGCGTCACGTCGTTTATCACTATATGGCACTTCTTATCAAGCTGTCTTGTGACCCTGTAGATACCTACAGCAGCTCCGAAAGTGTCTATATCCGTGATCTGATGCCCCATACAGAAGACACGTTCCTTCTGTTCTATGATCTCCCTGAGCGCCTGCGCCTTAACCCTTGCCTTCACACGGGTATTTTTCTCCATCTGCATACTCTTGCCGCCGTAGTACGATGTCTTATTCATCGTCTTTACGACTGCCTGGTCGCCTCCGCGTCCGAGAGCCAGGTCTATAGCGCTTCTTGCATATGCGGC
Source organism: uncultured Lachnospiraceae bacterium (assembly GCA_902783395.1). Lineage (GTDB taxonomy): Bacteria > Bacillota > Clostridia > Lachnospirales > Lachnospiraceae > NK4A144. Next base: position 3,357 of record CACZRA010000281.1, on the reverse strand, counting down.
ATCCTCCGCAAGGGATCCCGTTTCAAGTCCGAACCCCATGGACAAAGTAACGGACATTTCATTTCCGACCTTTACGGTTTTTACATCTTCGAGAATATCAAACCGGCTTTCCACCAGTCTGTTAAAAAACACCCTCTTCATGGTTATGAAGTATTTATCTCTCTCGATATTCTTTACCACTGCATCGAACTCGGAAAAATACTTCTTTATCTTCCTGTCTATCAAAGCCACGAGGAGAGAACGTCTGACCTCTTCAACATTCTCCATCGCTTCATCATAGTTATCCATGTAGATATAACCGGTCACGATTGTCTGTTCACTGTTTTCTCGTTTCAGGGTATTGATCTCGGTAATATCAAAAAGGAAAACAGTTATAATGGATCCGGAAAAACCCCCGTTATCTATGATAAGAGATGAGTGGGCCATTTCATCCAAAGATGTGCACCGGATGTCGGCACGGAAATCATGCTCTCCAAGTGAAAACTCCATTGTTGAGCGTTCTCCGTCTGCCGGGAGCCTGTCCCTTGTAAGCTCCGGTACAAAGGTGGTTATCGATCTGCCGAAAGGATTCTCCTTTCCTATCAGCTCACGGAATTCATTATTGCACCAGACAAAGCGGGCGCCCTCGTCCAGCAGAGCGTACGGAACCGGCATCCCCTTCAGCAGCTCCTTCTGTACCTGTCCGAAAGTAGTTGCGAAGTTCACCATATCATTAGTGATCTTTGACCGGTTATAGAACCTTATGATCAGGGCTATTATGACATAGATAAGGGCACCCGCTCCTGCTACGATCCCGGCTTTGACATCTATAAAAAATATTCCCGCTGCCACCGCCACGATAAATACGGACAGTATCAGCGGCCAGCTTACATAGAGCCTGAGTGTCCCCTTAAATGCTTTTTCTTTTTTCTTCTTCCCCATTATACGTTAAAAATCAATAAAAATCCTTGATATGCTTAATCCTCGACAGATAATCCTTCTCCTCCTCGATCGGCTTTTCTCTGTCAAGACGATCCACAAGCCTTCCGTCTTCATCGTATACAGGGTGTACCATTATCTCTACCATAGCTCCGTCCTCCATATCATCCCTGCATTGAACAAAATCCTTGAACGATCCAAAGTAGTCGGTAGTCAGGATCGGCATCGCTCTTAATTTTTTATTATACTTCACCTTATACAGATGCTTTGCGAAAGACATCTTTTTGTACAGATTTCTGGTCAGCCTTACCGACCGAAAACCGTAGGATAATATCAGCGGCTCGATCGCCTTCCATATCGATGCATCGGTATGCACATGATGGTGTGAGTCCAGATGTTTATCCGGCAGACCGTATGAAATATACTTGATGATCTGAGCCTCAGCCTCAGTCCTGACCGCAGCGATCTCCCTTTTGGACAGATGCATTCTTGAATACAGATTCTTCGCAAAAGCGGCGTTAAAACGGCCATCCTTTCCGCAAAACCGTCTGCATTTCCTTATCTCATCCGTCAGCGGCACGCCGCTGGTAAGATTCAGGTGCAGCCCGACTCTTTCCTGCCATCCCAGCCGTTGAGCCATATCTGCCGCTTCATCCGCATAGTCCATATTGACCATGAGGGTTGCGCTCGTGATAAACCGCTCAATAAAGCATTCGGCTATGGCATTGTTTACCTCTTCCGATATACCCAGATCATCGGCATTGATAATTATCCTAAGCATGTCCTACTATATTACTTGATTACACAAAAAACTTCAACCGGGACTTGAATATCCGTTCGATATGTGCTATTTTATTAGTCCGTGACAATCCACCTTGCTCATTTTAAATGAGCCAAAAAGACCATAAGGAGGCAGATAATGAACAAGTATGAATTGGCCGTTGCAGTAAACGGACAGCTTGAGACGGACGCCAAAAACGCCGTTCTCGAAAAGGTGAGAGGACTCATCACACGTTTCGGAGGCAGCATCACATCTGAGGATGACTGGGGCAAAAGAAGATTTGCCTATGAGGTGCACAAAGTCAAGGAAGGCTATTATGTCTTCATCAAATTTCAGGCAGGCCCCGAGGCTATCGCCGAGATCGAGCACCGTATCCGTATAGTTGAAAATGTATACAGATATCTTATCGTATCCGATGAGAAGGAGCTTACGGTAAAGCACGAGGAAGAAAAGCCTGAACCCTCATATGATGCCCCTGCAAAATCAGAGGATGAGCCGGCTGCAGAGCCTGAAGAGACGGCTGAAGTTACAGAGGAGACGCCCGAGCCTGTATCCGATGATACCGCAGAAGCGGCCGAATGATCAGTGGCACAGCCACAGAAAGAGTAGGGCAGAATAATGAATAAAGCAATGTTAACGGGGCGCCTTACAAAGGATCCGAATGTGAGATATTCCCAGGGCAACGATCAGATGTGTATTGCTCGTTTTACCCTTGCTGTAGATCGCAGAAGATCAAGAAATCAGGAAAACGGACAGACAGCAGATTTTATTTCCTGCGTGGCCTTCGGAAAGACCGGAGAATTTGTCGAAAAATATGCCAAAAAAGGCATGAAGTTTGATGTTGTGGGACGTATCCAGACGGGAAGCTATCAGAATAAAGACGGACAGACCGTATATACGACCGATGTAGTAGTTGAGGACATAGAATTCGGCGAGAGCAAGAACGCACAGGGCGGTGGATCTGCACGGGATTACTCTTCGGCACCCTCACAGGATCGTGTTGAAGACACATCCTCACCGCAGGCTCCGGACGATGGCTTCATGAACGTTCCTGACGAGATCGACGACGAACTTCCGTTCAACTGATCACGCAGACGGATTCACATTTTTATACATAATATCTATCAGCAAAAAAAGGAGAAACTATAATGCCATATAACAAGAATAACGACCACTCAGACAGACCCAGAAGGATTGGCGGCGGTATGCGCAGAAAAAAGAAGGTATGCGCATTCTGCGGCAAAGAAAGCGGTGACATCGACTACAAGGATATCGTGAGGCTCGGCAGATTCGTCTCCGAAAGAGGAAAGATCCTCCCGAGGCGTGTAACGGGAACCTGCGCAAGGCATCAGAGGGAACTCACTGTTGCCATCAAGCGTGCCCGTCATCTCGCCATGCTCCCTTATGTAGTAGAATAAATTGCATCAGCAATTTGTTCTACGTATTTGCAATTCAGACAGCCTGCCGGTTCAGACCGACAGGCTGTTTTTTATCTTCTCCTGAATGCTGTCCCTGCTGTATACATCTCGTCTGAGACGGTCATATTCAGCCAGGATCGCACGGTTCCGGTCATAGTTATCATTCCCGCCGTACATCAATATTTCATCGGTGATATCATCAAAAGAACTATAACCTATTCCCGGTATCCCGTTACCCTT